>CAZHHW010000009.1:3521-56135 GCA_964532385.1 uncultured Gammaproteobacteria bacterium
TTCGCGCAACTCGTCGCAGCCAAGCACGGCGGCAAGCTGCGTACACAGGGTTTTGATGTCCGGCAGACTTTTGCGCAGATATTTCAATTGCTGCGCGAGCTGCAACATAAACAGGCGCCGCACGCCGCGGCGATGTTCGTCCTGCGCTTCTAATAGTGAATCGAACAAGCGCAGCGCAACGTGATCTTTTTTGTCAACAACAGCGGGGTAGCGTTTCACTCGCACCTGCTGCTGCACGACTTCGATCATTTCCGGCAGCATGCCGAAATCCCACGTACTGATGCCGTCGCGTTCAAACGGCGACGCCGCGTCCTGCACGCTTGGCGGCGGCGCACTGCCCGCCTGGCCGCGCAATTGTTCCAGATCGCGACCTTTGGCAATCACGGCGCCGGACGCATCGATCACATGAATATTCATGCGCAGATGTGCAGGCAAACTGGCTTCGTCCCACGCATCGCGCGGAATCTCAACGCCGGTCATGCGCTGCAATTGCTTTGCAATTGCAGCATGCAACGAGCCTTTGACAAGCGTCAGCGCCGGTAACAGCGCATCGGCGAAATTCGGTACCGGTACAAAATTACGGCGCAGGTTTTTCGGCAAATTGCGGATCAGCTCAATCACTTTTTCGCGCAACATGCCCGGCACCAGCCATTCAAGCTGCTGCGCATCGAGCTGCTTGAGCAGCACCTGCGGCACGCGCAGCGTCACGCCGTCGTTGGCAGTCCCAGGCTCGTGTTGATAGGTCAAGGTCAGGCGCGTCCCGTCGGCATCCAGCGATTCGGGAAACTGCGCGGCGGTCACGTGGTCCGCTGCGTGCCGCATCAACGCTTCTTTGGTTAGAAACAAAAACTCCGGCTGCGTCTTCTGCTGTTCGCGCAGCCAGGTTTCGAAATGCCGCGCCGCATGAATTTCCGCCGGGATGCGCTGGTCGTAAAATTGAAATAAAGTTTGCTCGTCGACCAGAATGTCCGGACGGCGCGACTTGTGCTCAAGCTCCGCCACTTCTTCTATCAAGCCGCGATTATGGTGAAAGAATTTGGCGCGCGTTTCATAGTCGCCCAGCACCAGCGCGTGACGGATAAACATGTTGCGCGCATCCACCGGATCGATACGACCGTAGTTCACCTTGCGCTTGGCGACAATCGGCAACCCGTACAAAGTCACGCTTTCATACACCGCCGCTTCGCCGCGTTCTTTTTCCCAATGCGGTTCGAAGTGGCTGCTTTTGGTCAGATGCTTGGCCGCCTGCTCGATCCATTCCGGTTCGATCGCGGCGAGATAGTGCGCATAGACCTTGCTGGTCTCGACTAATTGCGCGGCCATCACCCACTTCGCCTTGGTCTTGAACAGCGCCGAACCGGGGAAAATGTGAAACTTGTTGCTGCGCGCGCCCAAATATTCGCGTTCTTCGCCGCGCATACCGATGTTGCCTAGCAGTCCCGTGAGCAATGCCTGATGCAAATCGTAATACTGCGCATCGGCTAAATTCTCGCGCAGTTCCAGTTCGTGACATAACGTCACGAGCTGCGAATGCACGTCGCGCCATTCCAGTAGACGCGTGTACGACAGATAGCGCTGATGGCACAACTGGCGCAGCTTGTGGCGCGACAGATGTTTGTGCTGCTCGTCGAAGAACGCCCACAGTTTCAGCAAAGCCAGAAAATCCGAACGCTCGTCCTGAAATACGCGATGCGACTCGTCCGCCTGCTGCTGCTTTTCCATGGGCCGTTCGCGCGGGTCTTGCACACTCAATCCGCTGACGATGATCGCCATCTCGCGTAGGCAACTCCACTGGCCTGCCGCGATCAACATCCGACCGAGACGCGGATCGACCGGGAAGCGTGCGAGCTGACGGCCGATCAAGCTCAGGCCCCCTTTCACTTTAGGGGCATCTTCACCTACCCCACGGACAATGGAGCCTGATATTGTCTCCTTCCCCCTGGAAGGGGGAAGGTTGGGATGGGGGTCGTTCATATGACCTACCCCCATCCTCGGCAACTGCTCCATGCGTTGCTCTACCTCCTGCATCCATGCAGTCGTGCCCTTCCCCCTTCCAGGGGGAAGGAACCCTTCGCTTGGCTTCTGAGAAACAGGGCCAGACTCCATTTCTTTATCCACCTCCAACGCATGCAGCTCCTCCAGCAACCGAATACCGTCGCGCACTAGCCGCGCATCGGGTGGATCGATAAACGGAAACGATTCCACATCGCCCAGCCGCAGCGCTTTCATCTGCAAAATCACATTGGCCAGATTGGTGCGCAGAATTTCCGGGTCGGTGAAACGCGGCCGGTTGTTGTAATCGTCTTCCGCGTACAAGCGAATGCAAATACCCGGACCCACACGCCCGCAACGGCCCTTGCGCTGGTCGGCGCTGGCTTGCGAAATCGGTTCCACCGGCAAGCGCTGGATTTTGGTGCGATGACTGTAGCGGCTGATGCGCGCCACGCCGGTGTCGACCACGTAGCGAATCCCCGGCACCGTCAGCGAGGTTTCGGCGACGTTGGTGGCGAGCACAATGCGCCGTCCCGCATGCGGCGCGAACACGCGCAGTTGTTCGGCCACGCTCAGACGCGAATACAACGGCAGAATTTCGGTGTGCGGCGGATGATGTTTGCGCAAGGCTTCGGCGGTTTCACGGATCTCGCGCTCGCCGCTGAAGAACACTAAAATATCGCCGCCGCCCTCGCGCACCGCTTCGTCGACGGCAGCCACGATGGCCTGTACCTCATCCTCGGCTTCGCCATCCTCGCTGCTTTCCGCGCGCGGCCGGTAGCGGGTCTCGACCGGATACATGCGGCCCGACACTTCGATCACCGGCGCGTTGTTGAAATGGCGCGCGAAGCGTTGCGGGTCGATGGTCGCCGACGTCACGATCAATTTAAGATCGGGACGTTTGGGTAACACGTTGCGCAAATACCCCAACAGGAAATCGATATTCAGGCTGCGCTCGTGCGCCTCGTCGATAATGAGCGTGTCGTACTGATTCAAAAACCGGTCGGCCTGCATCTCCGCCAGCAGGATCCCGTCGGTCATGACTTTTATGTAGCTATCCGGCCCGGTGTGATCGGTGAAGCGCACCTTGAAGCCGACCGCGCGCCCCGCCTCGCTCTTCAACTCCTGCGCGATGCGCGTCGCCACCGTGCGCGCCGCGATGCGCCGCGGTTGCGTATGCCCGATCAATCCCGCCACCCCGCGTCCCAGGTCGAGACATATTTTCGGCAACTGCGTGGTCTTGCCCGAACCGGTCTCGCCGCAAATCACCACCACCTGATGCTGCGCAATCGCCGCTGCGATTTCCTCGCGCCGCTGATTGATCGGCAGATCATCGGGAAACTCCGGCTTGGGCGCATTCGCCGCGCGCCGCTCGCGCTCGGCAACCGAGTTGCGCAATTGCGTTTCGAGCTGCGCCAATTCCGTACTCACATCACGCGCGCGCCTCGCACGCTGCTCAAGCTCGCGCAGCCGCCGCTGCAACCGATAGCGGTCTTTCAGCATGCAAGCTGCTAGAAGTTGATGGAACAAGGAAGCGTCTACTGCCACGGAATGATTCAATCAGAGATTTTCAGAGATTTGCCGACCCTCTTTTACCACGAACCACTCTCTCTCGGCATGTCGTCCTGGTTTGCGCGCGGAAGACTTATAGTCATTCTGCCTCCGGCATAATCTCCGCAAAACTGCGCATCGCGGCAAACTCGCCCACGTCTTTATCCGGCCGGCGTGTGTCCGGTTGATGCACCGCGAGCAAGTGCGCGATACCGTAGAGTTGCGCGGAGCGCAGCACCGGCAGGCTGTCGTCGATCAGCAAGGTGTGTTGCGCTTCGAATGGAACGCGATGTTGCAATTTGTTCCAGAAGCGGATGTCTTCTTTCGGCAAACCCAATTCATGCGAGCTAACGATGTAGTCAAAATGCGCCCCTAATTGGGTGCGCCGCAGTTTGATTTGCAGGCTCTTGCCGTGCGCGTTGGTGACCAGTGCCGTGTGTTTTCCGGCGCGTTTCAATGCGGTGAGAAATTCCACCACCTGCGGATGCACGGCGATCAGGTGTTCGATTTCCTGCTTGAGCATGGGAATGTCCAGGCCCAACTCAACGCTCCAGTAGTCCACGCAATACCAGTTGAGCGTGCCTTCGGCGGCTTTGAATTTGGCGGACAGGAGCTGGCGCGTCGCGGTCAGTTCGAGCTGGTGTTTTTCGGCGTAGCGCTGCGGGACGTGCTCCTGCCAGAAATGATTGTCGTAGTGCAAGTCCAGCAAGGTCCCGTCCATGTCGAGCAGTACGGTGTGGATAGCGGGCCAGTTGATCATGGCGGGTGGTTTCGTTCCCTCGCTGCGGGGAGAAAGTTGGAATATTTGATCACCCTCATCCTAACTTTGCCCCGTGCAGGGGGGAATCTAAACTCTGAGTAGCGACAAAATCTTGAACGCGTCACTTGACGGCTCCCGTCGCAAGTGCGCGTTCGCGACTTTTTGTTTGCTGAGCGTGCTGATCACTGCTGTTCCACAATGAATCGGTTTCCGGCCAGCCGTGGGTGTGGCGCATCACCAGCGACGCAAGCAGATGCATATGATCCGCGCGTTCATTGAGCGCGGGAATATAATGAAACACTTCGCCGCCGGCTTTCTTGAAGGCATGCCGATTTTCGCCGTCGATTTCTTCCAGGGTTTCCAGGCAATCGGCCGAAAAGCCCGGGCACACGACCTGCACATTTTTAACGCCTTTGCGGGCCAGCTCTTCCAGCGTGGGCAGTAAATAAGGCTTGAGCCACTCGGCCCGGCCGAAGCGCGACTGAAACGCGATTTGCCACTGCTCCGGCGCCAGGCCGAGCTGTTCCGCGACCAGACGTGCCGTCTTTTGACATTGGCAATGGTAAGGGTCGCCCAGCAGCAAATTACGTTTGGGTATGCCGTGAAACGAAAACAGTAATTTTTGCGGCGTACCATGTTGTGCCAGCCCTTCACGGATGGAATTAGCCAGTGCCTGCACATAGGCCGGATCGTCGTGGTATTGGTTGATGCAGCGCAGTTCGGGAATCCAGCGCCAGGTTTTTAGAATTCCGGCAATCGCATCGAAGGTGGACGCCGTGGTGGTGGCCGAATATTGCGGATACAGCGGCAACACCAGCAAGCGCCGCACGCGCGCCGCGCGTAATTTTTCAAGGCCGTCCGCAATCGACGGATTGCCGTAACGCATCGCCAATTCGACATGCACCGGCCCCTTGATGCGTTGCTTCAATATGTCGCGCAACACCTGGGTTTGACGCCGGCCGATGGTCAGCAGCGGCGAACCGTCTTTTTGCCAGACCTTTTCATAGAGTTTGGCGCTGCGCGCCGGGCGCGTGCGTAAAATCACGCCGTGCAAAATCAGCCACCACAGCGGGCGCGGAATTTCCACCACACGCGGGTCCCACAAAAATTCGGCGAGGTAACGCCGCAGCGCCGCGGGCGTGGGCGCGTCGGGTGTGCCCAGATTCACCAGCAACACGCCCATCGCATCATTACCACCGTGTGCGTATTCACTTTCGCCGATAAACGCCATGTTCGCTGCTCCACTAAATAGGTTGCTGAAAAAGTCCGTCCGGACTTTTTCAGCGCGTATCGGCCCGAAGTGAATTCGAGCCTCACTACATTTTTCAAACACAGGCGTGTTTGAAAAATGGCGGTCGATCCCTCGACCGCACCGCAGGCTGCCGAAAAGCAGCCTGCTAATATAAGTTTGCTTCAATGCTATGCGCATCTTTAGAATGCGGTCTCTTCCTTAATGCGCCGCTACCCTTTCGATGTCCTTGCCCACGGCACGCACCAAAAAACACTTACGCTACGCGCTTGCGTTGGCCTGTATTGCCGTGGCGGCGTGGTGGTTTGCTCCGCGCGACGAGCATGCGGGAGGCGGACAACGGGTGCAACCCCCGCGCGCACTCGCCGATTTTCAATTGCTGGATGGCGATAAGCAAGCCTTCACCCGCACGCAGTTGCAGGGACGGTGGTCGCTGCTGTTTTTCGGCTACACGCATTGCCCCGATGTGTGCCCGGTCACGCTGAGCGAACTCACCAAAACCCTGCCGTTGTTACAGCATGCGGAAGATGCCGCCGCGCGCACCGTGCAAGTGGTGTTTATTTCGGTCGATCCGGCGCGGGATACGCCGGAATTGCTGAAAAATTTTGCGCTCTATTTCAATGCACAATTCATCGCCGTAACCGGTGCGCTGGAGCAACTGACGGCATTGACCGACTCCATCGGCGCGCGCCATCAACGCCTCACCGGACAAGGCCCGGAATATCGCGTGGAGCACAGCGCCGACGTGTGGCTGATTGATCCGCAAGCACGCCTGTATGCGAAATTCCCCGCTCCGCAACGCGCGCAGGAACTTGCGCGCGGGGTGATCAACGCGGTGCACAACAACAAGGAATCCTCATGAAACACAGCAGCGCGATCGCCTGGTTTGCCGGACTAGCCTTGTTGCACGCCGGACTCGTCGCGGCAGACACCCTGCCGGAAATACAAATACGCGACGCCTGGATACGCGAAGCGCCGCCGAATGCGCAAGTCCTCGCGGGCTACGCCCAGATCGAAAACACCACCGGCAAGGCGGACTCCGTCGTCGCCGTCAGCAGCGCGGCGTTTGAAAAAGCGGAAATTCACCGCAGCGAAGTAACAAACAACGTGGCACGCATGGCGCAGATAAAAGAACTTGCCCTGCCCCCTCATCAGATCGTGAAACTGGAAGCGGGCGGTACCCACGTGATGCTGTTCAATCCGAAATCGCCGTTAAGCGCGGGCCAGCACGTGACATTAAACTTTACGCTGCGCAGCGGCAAAACCCTCGACGTGGATGCCGAGGTGCGCAATACCCTCAAGCCCGCCGAGCATGAGCATCACCACTAAAGGACGTGTTAAATCACCCGTCATTCCACGCAAGCGGGAAACCCCGTATTGAAATCACTATTTTCTGGATTCCCGCCTGCGCGGGAATGACAAGAATTTAAATTTTTGGCGGGACATAAGCCATTATCAAACCCTGTACTTGATAACATCCGGGCTAATGCTGCGTAGCAAACTCATCTATAACTTAACTTCAAGCCATACGATTTTCATTTTATGAACCCAGAAAAAATCACGCTCAGCGACTATTTAAAAACCCTGCCGCAATATCTGCTGCCGCAGCATTTGATTTCGCGCATCACCTTGCGCTTGACGCGTTGCAAAACCGTCTGGTTCAAAAACGCGTTGATTCGCTGGTTCATCCGACAATACGGCGTCGACATGAGTCAAGCCCGCGACCCCATCCCGGAAAACTACGAACACTTCAACGCCTTCTTCACGCGTGAATTGCGGCCCGGCGCGCGCCCGCTGGTGATCGGCGCGCACGAAATCGCCTGCCCGGCCGACGGTGCCGTAAGTCAACTTGGCGACATCGACGACAGTAACGTGTTCCAGGCCAAAGGCCGCGACTACTCGCTGGTTGAACTGCTGGGCGGCTCGGCGGACCGCGCCGCGCCGTTCCGTAACGGCTGCTTCGCCACATTGTATTTATCGCCGCGCGACTACCACCGCATGCACATGCCGTTGGAAGGAACGCTGCGCGAAATGGTGTACATCCCGGGCCGCTTGTTCGCAGTCAACGGCACCACCGTAAAAATGGTCCCGCGCGTATTCGCGCGCAACGAACGCGTGGCCGCGATCTTCGACACCCCGGCCGGACAAATGGCCATGGTACTGGTCGGCGCCATCAACGTCGGCTGCATCGAAACCGTCTGGCACGGCGTGGTCACCCCACCCACCCGCCCTGAAATCACGACCTGGCTCTACGGCAACGTGAATCTGGCACGCGGCGCCGAAATGGGCCGCTTCAACATGGGCTCGACCGTGGTCCTGCTGTTTGAACCCGGCGTGATGGAATGGACGGAGTCGTTGCGCGCCGGCAGCGCGATTCAGATGGGTCAGTTATTAGGTAATAGCAAGGCGAATAGCTAGTCCTACGATATTGGGTACCCCTTCCCCCTGCAAGGGGGAAGGCTGGGATGGGGGTGTGTTGAATATCTCGAATATCCTATGACTCACCCTGCCGACAAAATCACCCCCACCTAACCCTCCCCCTTGCAGGGGAGGGAATCACATATTGTCACGCACCGGCTCCGATGTGCCGTAAAACATGGATCCTCCTACAAGAATCTTCAGCCATGCGAGCGTTTTTAACGACAATCGCTCCTCAGTGGGCAGTGCCCACCCTACATTTAAATGCTAAAGGAGGATGCATTATGGGACTCGATAATCACTATGTTGCCAATAGCAACAATATGCTTATTGATACTTCAGAATTCAAAAGCGAACTGAATGAGCTTTTTGAGAGACAAGATAGCCAAGACTTGGGTTATGCAGAGCTTTGGTCAAAAATACATGACCTTATAGAGGCGAAAGTCTCCACACCTCCCGACGAACCCAGTGATGACCAATTGATCTGTCGCTATTTATCGCCAACTAAGTTTTTATGGTTCATGTCGCAAATAGAGATATTTTTCAGTCCGGCCAGTGACTTTGACGATGCTCGTGATTCAGCCATTCCAGAAGACTATAACAAATGCGTTAAAGGGTTCCTGATGGAAGAAGGGGTTACATCTACTATTGCTTGGGACGAACACATCCGACGAATGCAGAGCCGTTGGCTTGTATCTTGTTGGACCGAAATTAGCGACCCTGATGACGATCATCTTCTTTGGCACAGATACGCAGGTGGAGAAGACGGCGTTGGTATAACGTTGCGATACGGCTTATTGCGAGACCTATTTCAGCGGGTACAAAAGGACGACCCAAGCATCGAGGGATTTTTTTCAGGTTACGTTTCCTACGAACATCCTCTTAAAATCGCACCATTCAACAAACGCCGAATATTTCGGAATGAGAAAGAAATCAGGTTCGTTTTGCGATCAGCCGTTCTGCCTCACAGGAGAATTGGAATCGCTGATCTCAAATCTCAAATCGGAATTCGTATATCCCCCGAAGCATCTCTATCCCACCAAGATGCGATAAAAGATGCATGGTTGCGTTTTGGTTACACATAGCAGGCGAGTAACAAACGTGACGCGATAAGTAATCCGTTGCAGTGCACGTAGGACCTCACGCCCGCTCAACCGGAAACGCCATCACTTCGCCAATACTGCGCGCGCCCACCGCCAGCATCACTAATCTGTCAAAACCCAGCGCTACACCTGCGCACGGAGGCAAGCCGGCTTCCAGCGCGGCAAGCAGGCGTTCATCCACCGGTATGTCGCGTCGGCCCAATTGTTGGCGGCGGGCGCGATCGCTTTCGAAACGGCGGCGCTGTTCGGCGGCGTCAGTCAGCTCATGGAAGCCGTTGGCCAGTTCCATGCCGTTGATAAATAATTCAAAGCGTTCGGCGACGTCCGGCGGGCCCTTGCGCACGCGCGCCAGCGCGGCCTGGCTGGCCGGGTAGTCGTAGACCAGCGACGGGCCGTGCTGGCCGAGTTGCGGCTGCACCACGTGCGACATCAGCAGGTCGAGCCAGGCGTCGCGGTCTTCGCCAAGACCGGGCACGTCTGAAATGGCGCGTTCGCGTGCGCAGCGGCGCAAGCGTGCGACATCGGCCGTGTGCACGTCGTCGATACGCGCGAAGCGTTTGAAAGCTTCCGCGTAGGTCAACCGTTCGGCGGGGGCCAGGCTGATGTGTTCGCCCAATACGGTGGTCACGTATTCTTCCACTTCGTCCATCAACGCGGTGGCGTCATAGTGCGGGCGATACCATTCGAGCATGGTGAATTCGGGATTGTGCTGTGTGCCCGCTTCGCCCTGCCGGAAGGTTTTACAGAGCTGGTAAATCGCTTCGCTGCCGGAAGCCAGCAGGCGCTTCATCGCAAACTCCGGGGACGTGTGCAGATACAGCACGCGGCCCTGGGGTGCGCCGGGGCCGCGATACACCGTCGCGAAACTTTCCAGATGCACGTCGGTGGCGGCGGCGTTCGACAACAACGGGGTGTCGACTTCCAGCACGTCGCGCGTCGAAAAAAAAGCGCGGGTGCTTTGCAGCATCCGCGCTCGGGTTCGCAGGGTTTCTATTTTGGCTGCGGGGTACCAATCAAGCATTATTCTTTTACCCGGCCGATGTAATCGCCGGTGCGGGTGTCGACTTTAAGCAGCTCGCCGTTTTCGATGAACAGCGGCACGCGCACCACTGCGCCGGTTTCGAGTTTGGCGGGTTTGCCGCCGCCGCCGGCGGTGTCGCCGCGCAGGCCGGGGTCGGTCTCGACCACGCGCAGGATCACGGTGTTGGGCGGGGTCACGCTCATCGGCACGCCGTTATACAAGGTGATGGTGCAGACATCCTGCTCTTTGAGCCATTTGGCGGCATCGCCGACCGCTTTGGCGTCCGCGCCCATTTGTTCAAACGTTTCCTGATGCATGAAATTCCACACTTCGCCGTCGGTGTAGAGGTACTGCATTTCGGTATCGACCACGTCGGCGCCTTCCAACGAGTCATTGGCCTTGAAGGTTTTTTCCAGCACGCGCCCGGTTTTCAGGTTGCGCATTTTCACGCGGTTGAAGGCCTGGCCTTTACCGGGCTTGACATATTCGTTTTCGATGATGGAGCAAGGATCGCCGTCATGCATTACTTTCAATCCGGGCTTCCAATCGTTGGTGCCGTAAGTAGCCATTTGTGCCTCGTTCTGGGATGATCCGCGCTGCTGTGAATGTATCGATATCACCGGTATTCCGGTGGGTAAAAATTGGAGTGGAAGTCTACATGAAGCCTCTGACCGCGTCATCCTGGCAACCTGCCCTGTGGCAAACCGAGCTGGCGCGCGCGGTGAAAGATCCGGCCGAATTATTGCGCCTGCTGGAATTGAGCGACGACTGGCTTGCGCAGGCGCGCCGCGCGGCCGAGCTGTTTCCGCTGCGGGTGCCGCGCGGCTTCGTCGCGCGCATGCGCACGGGCGATGCGCTCGACCCGCTGCTGCTGCAGGTGCTGCCGCTGGGCCGGGAGCTTGAAACCGCCGCGGGGTTTTCCGCCGATCCAGTCGGCGATCTGGCCGCGATGACGGTGCCCGGCGTGCTGCACAAATATCACGGGCGCGTGCTGCTGGTGCTCACCGGCGCCTGCGCGGTGCATTGCCGTTATTGTTTCCGGCGCCACTTTCCCTACAGCGAAGCCAACCCGGCCGCCGGTCAGTGGAGCGCGGCGCTGGATTACATTCGCGCCGACCCCTCGATCAGCGAAGTGATTCTTTCCGGCGGCGATCCGCTCGCGCTCAACGACACGCGCCTGGCCGAACTGGTGTCACAGCTTGACGCCATTCCGCATCTGCGGCGCTTGCGCATTCACACACGCGTGCCGGTGGTGTTGCCCGAACGCGTCGACGCCGCGTTACTGAACTGGATGGCCGCCACCCGGCTGGCCGTGGTCATGGTGTTGCACGTCAACCATGCGAATGAACTCGACGGCGCGACGCGCGCCGCCTTCGCCCAACTGGAAGGCACCGGCGCGCGCTTGTACAACCAATCGGTGTTGCTGCGCGGTATTAACGACACAGTGCAGGATTTGCAAGAGTTGAGCGAAGCACTATTCGACGCGCGCGTTACGCCTTACTACCTGCATCTGCTCGACCGCGTCGGCGGTGCCGCGCATTTTGAAGTTACGCAGGCCCACGCACAACAACTCATGCATGAAGTCCACACCCGGCTCCCCGGTTATCTGGTGCCGCGTCTGGTGCGCGAGCAGGCGGCGGCCCCGTATAAAATTCCCATGCTCGCCTTCCCTGCTACAATTTGATACTTGTATTCCCTTGATGTATCAGGAAGATTTAAGCTTCACCCCGCTACGTCGATATACGACAGTACGTGACCGGTAAATTTTACGCAGCGGTGCAATGCAAATCCGCGCGGATACGTGCAAGCGTCAACCCCGCGGCAGCCTTCGAGTTGCGGCGCGCGAGGTAGCGCAATGTGACTTTGAGCTTAATATCTAGAGAGAGACGGGTGCACCCAAGCGACTTATCCCCCGGCGTATTGCGCATTCCGGCACAGCAAGAGGCCGGACCGAGCGGCTTTGATTCGCGTCCGCAGCATATCGAGCAATGGATCAACGGCCTGCCGCGCGCCGACATCGGCGAAATGGCGCGTCTGGTTTACAAAGGCCTGCATGAACTCAATCGCGTAATGCTGCCTGAAACCGACCGCGCCCGCATTGCCGAAATGTTCCGCGAGCCGGTGCATCATCTGGCCATGACGCTTAAAAAACATTACATCGGCTTATCCTTCCCGCTGCCACGCAAAAAACAACGCGTCGCCTTGCTTGCGCGCGAACTGCAAGCCGAAATGGCCATCGCCTACAAAGCGGTTATCGAAGACAGGTTGGCCGGCCCCGTGCCGCGTTTAGACAATAAGGCGCTGTTCCAGCTTGCGCATCGCGTTATGTATTACCTGAGCCAGGTGTTGTTGCGCTGCTACCAGATTTACATTCCGCCGCCGAACAATCTGTGGAGAGAAATTCACCGTCTTTATCTTTTTGCGCAGCAGAACGGCATGCACAACATGGTGGTGGAAAACCAGATCGGCGAACACAGCTTCGATTGCAGCATTGCCAGCCTGTACAAACAGATTGTGTTGTTGTCGCTGGCGGGTCCGTACCGTCTGCGGCAAAGCGAAATTGAAACTATCAACACCATGCTGGTGGATTGGGAACGCTTCGTCCAGATCAATAAAATCACCGATCCCGAACAGCAAACCGGCATGTGCTCGATCAACCTCAACGGCGATGAGCCTCCCGGCTATCTGACGTTATGCAGCGATACGAACATCCATTTCTGCCGTGTGCTTGAAGCCGCGCCGCTGATCGAGGTGGTGGGACACCACATCGTTGCCGGTATTCCGGTGCAAGCGCCCGGCGCGTTGGGCCGGACCAATAAATTGAGCGTCGAATTATTGCGCCGCCTGGTGCTGGCCTGGGGCGGCATGGCGAAACGCAATTTTCCGCGCACCACCAAAAACAGCAATATCCTGGTCACGCTGGGACTGCGCGCCCTGCATTACTTCATCAGCCCCGCGCCGCGACATGAACCGCATGCGCGCATCGATTCTCTCAAAGATCCAGACGGATCGCCTGCCGCGAAAACCCCGGCGCTCGACCTGGATCTGGTGCCGCTGGATGATCGGCATGGCGGCTTGGTAGGAAAACATGCGTCCGCCAAATCGCGGCTGCCCGCCAAACCGGTTTTTGGCGTGACCCATCTGGTCACCCGCAAAGGCGATCCGTGGGATCCGCTGGTCATATTGCAAACCTCCGGCGACGATCATGCGGAGGCTGATCCGTCCGCACGTCATGACTTTCATGTCTGCACCACGGTGAATGAAAGCGCCGGCGGATTTTGCCTGGTGTGGCTGCCGATCGAAGGTTCCACCCACAGCGGCCTGAGCGCGCTGGTCGGCGAGCTCATCGGCATGCAGGAACTCGATGATGTCAATAAAAGCCGCTGGGGTGTCGGCGTGGTGCGCTGGATGAAAAGCCGCGACGGCAAACAACTGGAATTAGGAATTCAAAAACTGGCGCCTTATGCGGTGGCCGCCGCGGTGCGGCGCGAACGCAAAGGTAAATCCAACGAATTCCAGCCCGCGCTGGTATTACCCGAAATCAAACAGGTCGAGCAACCGATGAGTCTGATTACCCCCAATTTATATTCCATGGGCGACACGCTGGTGCTGGATACCGACAGCGGCAAGAAATTTATTCAAATTACCAAGGCGCTGGAAACCACCGGCGCTTTCTCGCACTTGCAGTTTAAAGATTTGAAACATCCGGATCAAAGCGGCGACCCGGCGAACGAAGATGAATCCAAGTGGGATTTCGATAAAATTTGGCCGTCCCTGTAATACGCTAAACTTACGCGCAACACCGGCATAATAAACGCGCCGGCAGTCGTATATCGCAAGTGTGAGGAAGACACGTGACGAAAAACGAAAAGGTCATTCGACTTCTGACCATAAAAGAATCTTCCAACGAAGCGGAAGTGATCGCCAGCATGATGCGCAATGCCGGCTATGCGATCCGCTCCTCGAACGTCGAAGATGGTGAAGATTTACAGGAAGCCCTGGCTCAGCAAACCTGGGATCTGGTGATTGCCTCGCAGGATTTACCCACATTCAGCGCCACCGATGTATTGGAAATCATCAAACAAGCCGGTAAAGATGTTCCGGTGATTATCACGGCGGCGCAATACGACGACGCCATTGCCACCGAGCTGCTGCGCGCGGGGGCGCGCGATCTGGTGCCCGAAGCCAATCATGAATTGCTGTTGCTGGTGATAGCCCGCGAACTGAACGATCTGGAAGAACGCCGCGGTCACCGCAGTGCCAAAACCATGTACCGCGAAAGTGAACGCCGCAACCGTTCGTTGATGGACAGCTCGCGCGACGCCATCGCGTACATCCACGAAGGCATGCACATCTACACCAATGCGACCTACCTTGAAATGTTTGGTTATACCGAAACCGACGATGTCGAAGGCATCCCGATCATGGACTTGATTGCGGCCGAAAATCATCAGCAGTTCAAAGGCATCTTGCGCCAGCTCAATGCCGGTGAAACTCCCGACGGCGACGTCGAAATGACATTGACGCGCGGCGACGGCAAAAAATTTCCGGGGGTGCTGGTGTTCGCACCGGCCAGCATCGAAGGCGAGCCTTGCACGCAGGTGCTGATTCGTGGCAAATCGGACAATAAAGAACTGGAAAAAGAACTCGACACGCTACGCCGCCAAGACCTGCTCACCGGTTTGTACAACCGCAACCATTTCCTGGAGCAACTGGAAGCCGCGATTAAAACCGCAACCAGCGAGAAGGCGAGCAGAAGCAGCGCGCTGATCTATCTGGAGCCGGACGAATTCAAGCAAATTACCGAAACCATCGGCGTGGCGGCGGGCGACCTGGTGTTAAGCGACATGGCGGCGGTTATCAAGAACAACATCGGACCGGGCGATATCGCGGCACGGTTTGCGGGCGAGATTTTTACCATTCTGGTTAACGAAACCGACATGGGCAAGGTGAAAAAAATCGCCGGCAATCTGCTCAAGGCCATCGAAGGCAACATCTTCGAACTGGAAAGTCAGTCGATCACCACCACGTGCAGCATCGGCGTGGCGCAGATTACCGAAACCTCAAGCGATGCCAAGAAAGTCCTGGCGCATGCCGACATGGCGTGCAAACAGGTCAAGTCCAGCGGCGGCAATCAGATTCACATGCACACCGCCGCGGACGAAAAAGCCAGCAACGAGCGCGATCTGGGCTGGATTCAACGCATCAAGACCGCGCTGGAAAAAGACCGCTTCCGACTGGTCTATCAGCCCATCGTCAGTCTGCATGCCGAGCCCGGCGAACGTTACGAAGTGTTGCTGCGTATGATCGACGAGCAGAACAAAGACATTCCACCCGGCGAGTTTTTATCCTTGGCGGAACGTGCCGGTCTGATGCCGGACATCGATCGCTGGGTCACCAAACAAGCGGTGAAAATGTTGACCACCAAGCGCAATACCAGTGCGCAGCAGACGCAGCTTTTCATCAAGCTGTCACACGACTCGGTCAAGGACCAAACGTTTCTGGTCTGGGTCAGCAAGCTGCTCAAAGCGGCGCGCCTGCACGGTGCCAGCCTGATTTTCGAATCCAGCGAAGCGTCGGTGTTGAGCGCGCTGAAAGAAACCAAGCTGTTCATCAACGGGCTCAAGCAATTGCACTGCGAGTTCGCCATCGATCATGTGGGCAGTGAAACTCAGTCATTCAGTTACCTCAAGCATCTCGACGTTAAATACCTGAAAATCGACGGTTCGCATATCGCGACGCTGGCCACCAACGAAAAGAGCCGCGATACGCTCAAAATGGTGACCGACATCGCCCGCGCGGAAAACAAACAAACCATCGCCGAGCATGTGCAGGATGCCAACAGCCTGGCGGTGTTGTGGCAAAGCGGCGTGAATTTCATCCAGGGCTACTATTTGCAAAAACCGGACAATGCGATGTCATACGATTTCACCGGCGGCTAGTTCACCCACCTGTAAAACTAAAAAAGGCCGCATTCAATGCGGCCTTTTTGTTGGTAATACGTTGTGCTGAATTTAAGCAGCGCGCAAGCGGGCAATGCGCTCGTCCAGCGGCGGATGCGACATGAACAGGCGCTTGAAGCCGTGCGCCAGTCCGCCGGTGATGCCGAACGCCGCCAATTGGTCGGGCAATTGCGCCGGATGCATTTGCGCTTTTAAACGCTCCAGCGCCGCAATCATTTTGCTCTTCTGACTCAGACGCGCGCCGCCGGCATCCGCCCGGAACTCGCGCTGGCGGCTGAACCACATGACAATCGTGCTGGCCAGAATGCCCAATACCAGTTCGGCGACGATGGTTGCAATCCAGAACGCCGGGCCATTCTCACGCTCGGACTTGAACACCACACGGTCGACAAAATAACCGATCACCCGCGCGAGGAAAATCACGAACGTATTCACGACGCCCTGAATCAACGCGAGCGTTACCATGTCGCCATTCGCCACGTGAGTAATTTCATGGCCTACCACGGCTTCGGCTTCATCGCGCGTCATGCTGCGCAACAAGCCGCTGCTCACGGCAACCAGCGCGCTGTTGCGGTTCGCGCCGGTGGCAAATGCGTTGACGTCCGGGCTATCGAAAATCGCCACCTCGGGCATGCCGATCCCCGCCTGCTGCGCCTGACGGCGCACGGTCTCCACCAGCCATGCTTCGGCTTCGGTGCGCGGCTGCGTGATCACCTGCGCGCCGGTCGAGCGCTTGGCAATCCATTTCGACATCAGCAATGAAATAAACGAACCGCCAAAACCAAAGATCGCGGCAAATACCAACAGGGAGCTGAGATCCAGTCCCTGCCGCGTTAAAAATCGATCCGCCCCCAGCAGGTGCACCGTAACACTCAGCACCAGCATAATGGCCAGATTGGTCATCAGGAACAAAAATATCCGCTTCATCGACTACTCCTTCATATTGTCGCGTTTTAACAAATCGAATTCGTATGCATTACTGCCCACATGTATGGGGTTCAAACTCTTCAATTCAAGCCTGGAAAAAACCGTTATCCGCCCAAGGCGGCGGGCGGACTAATCTTACATCGGTTAGATGGCACACGGGTAAAACAGTTTCTCATGCAGATTAATTTGCTCAGACTCAAGGAAATAGTCAATCGACTGCGAACGCGCTAGCGATGCTGAAATCCAAGCATGTCAAACACCACGAACTCGGGCTGATACAAATACATGCGCCCTAATTTTAAGCTGCGAGTTTGCCCCGCGGCATGTAAAAACAGCTTGGAAATCGCATACGAACCGTGTTTGCTGTGCAGCAGGAAACGCCACTTGCCGTCCAGGCAATGCAGCAGCAAACCTGGAAATGCTTGGTGATTGTCCAGCATATGCGGATCTTGAACGCCGACGCATTCTGCTTCGACGGCGAGTTTTTGCACCGCAACTTCAATCTCACCGCTGCGGCTGCGCTGCACCCGCGTGACGTACGCAAGCTGCGGCACACTGCAACCTTGGGCGGCGGCATGTGCGCAGGTAATCAATTGGCCGACGAACAGCGCCTTGGTGTCGGGGGTTTCCTGAAACTTGAATTGCATACCCGTGGCACTTTCATTAAGCAGAAAATATGGTTTTTCCTGCTGTACCGCGGGTGATGTGTTGATTTTTGTGAGTTGCTGAGTCACCGGCAAACTATCGAAGCTCCACTCGTCATCGCTGTTGGAAACCTGCTTGACGGTTGCAAATACTTCGGAAAAGCCCCAGCTTAACCGAAGCTCGACATATTCATTCACATAACTACGCTCGTCGCGGCTGGGATGATAATGCAACTTGCGCAGCATGTGTTCCAACAGCTGAGCCTGCTCCAGCAGACCGACGCCCGCCACTCCGACCAAGCGCTTGAAGAGAGTATCCTGCTGCCCCGCATTGAGCCGTTCCAGATCGCGTTCCACCCGCCGCAACAACGGTCCCATGTCGAGCAGCACGGCAGGTTCCTTGGGGATATTGCGCATTTTGAAAGTGGGCGAGCGATGGTCCAGACGCGTAATGATCACGCTCGCATTATTAAGCGCATGCGCGTTATAGGCACGCAACCTGAGCCGTGGCAAGGTGCGGCGCAGGTACACCAGCACCCAGAAAAATTGCTGCGGAGGCCAGGTTCCCGGATCCATCATGCCGGTCACCTGCAACGAAATATAAATTTGTTGCACGCTCGTTTGAGTTGGTTCCGGCTCTTGCACTTTGGGTTGCCAGGCGGGACGACGGGGCTCCAGAAGATAGCCTGCCAATGGAAATTCGCGTTGCACGTCCTCGCACTCGCTCAGCGCAAAATAAAGCTGGTTGCAATTACGCCACGAACCTTCCGCCAATTTTATATGGCGCAACGCACACAGATGTTGCTCGGTATGAATCAACTCCAGGATTCGATGCCCGGTGCGCAGTACCTTATCGTGACATAACGCATAAACCCGATCCGGCCACCGGCATAACGCATTCAACACGATCGCATAACAAATCGTTAACTGCTGGACCGCTTCAATCGCGAGTTGCGTATGTTCCTTGTATTCATCGGGTGCGGAACATTCATGGGCCGGCCGTAACGCCGCATGCTGGGTATTTTCATGCCGATGATGGGAGTCATACACCGCACTTAAAACCGGGCGCAGATAATGATCCGCAATCCGCGCATGCAACCAGCGCATCACGATGGAAACCGGATAACGATTGTGCGCGGCAAGATGTTCAGCTGCGATTTTCAACACCGATACATGTCCGTTCGCGGCGTGGCAAACGCGCAGGAAGCCGGCAAAACCGTGCCTGGGCTTGTCATTTTCAAACGTGGCTACTGGAACCTCAAGCTCAAGCGCGCGCGCGCGTGCGGGCAGTTCACCGCGTAACCAACGATGAACACCCTCACCCCAAGGCTTAAGGCCGGAAAACAGCATGCCACCACAATCCAAACGCTATGTTTACCTCTCATGTATCGTCTTCATGCTTGTAAACATTTAATAAATCTCTAAAAAAGCCTAGATTTATTGCGCTGTCGATCACAAATGCCATGGTACGCATCTCAAGAAGCGATTTTTCTTTCCCCAACAACGCTGCCGGAGCACATCGGAGCGAAAACTTCCTCGTGATCGTAACCTCAATTAATCAAGCACCCGGCAAAACGACCATCGCCCGCTCTACCTTCTGATAGCCACGCGGCAATTTCTTGCCGCGCCGTCCGCGTTCGCCATGATAGTCGTTCAATTCATTCGCACTGAGGGTGGTGTGTTGTTTGCCGGCGAAAATGGTGAGACCGCCGCCTTTTGGAATCGACAGCAGCGCAAATAAGGTTTCATCGTCTTTGGGCGATACGCCGATAATTTTATTGCCACGGCCCTTTGCCAGCATCGGCAGGTCTTTTACCGCGAAGACCAGCATGTGACCATCGTTGGTGATCGCGGCGAGGCGATCGGTTTCGACATCGACGATCGGTGCAGGCGCCACGACACGACTGTCCGCCGCTACGCTCAAGACCGCCTTGCCGTTTTTGTTTTTTGTGGACATGTCTTCGAGCCTGGCAACGAAGCCATAGCCCGCATCGCTGCCGACCAGGTACAACTGCTCGAGGGCGCCTAACATGACACCGGCGAAGGTTGCACCCGGCGGCGGATTCAACCAGCCGGTCAATGGTTCACCATGACCACGCGCCGACGGTAATTGGTGTGCGGGCAAGGTGTACGCACGGCCGGTCGAGTCGAGGAACACAGCAGACTGATTACTCTTGCCGACAGCCGCCGCGCGGAAGCTGTCGCCCGCTTTGTATTGCAGCGCGTACGCGTCGATGTCATGCCCTTTCGCGGAACGCACCCAGCCTTTTTCGGACAGAATCACCGTCACCGGCTCGGCGCCGACCAAGGTCGACTCGTCGATGGCTTTGGCGGCAGCGCGTGCGACCAACGGCGAACGGCGTTCGTCGCCGTAGGTTTTCATGTCTTCCTGGATTTCTTTTTTAACCAGCGTGCGCAGCCGCTTGCCGGAGTCCAAAATCTTTTGCAGTTCGTCGCGCTCTTCGGCCAGTTCGTTTTGTTCAGTGCGAATCTGCATTTCTTCGAGTTTTGCCAGGTGCCGCAACTTGAGCTCAAGAATTGCTTCGGCCTGGATATCGCTCAACTTAAAGCGCTTCATCAACACCGGCTTGGGCTCGTCGTTGGTGCGGATGATGCGAATCACTTCGTCGATGTTCAGATACGCAATCAACAAGCCGTCGAGGATGTGCAGGCGCGCATTGACCTTGTCGAGCCGCCACTGCAAGCGGCGCCGCACCGTCAACATGCGGAACTCCAGCCACTCGGTCAGCAAGTCGCGCAAGTTCTTCACTTGCGGGCGGCCGTTCAAACCGATCATGTTCATGTTGATGCGGTAACTGCGTTCCAGGTCGGTGGTCGCGAACAAGTGGCCCATCAATTCGTCGAGATCCACACGATTGGAGCGCGGCACGATCACCAAGCGCGTCGGATTTTCATGGTCGGATTCATCGCGTAGATCTTCCACCATGGGCAATTTTTTCGCGTTCATCTGCTGCGCAATCTGTTCCAGAATTTTCGCGCCCGAAGTCTGATGTGGCAGCGACGTGAGCACCACGCAACCGTCTTCGATTTCGTAACACGCGCGCATGCGCACCGAACCGTTACCGGTTTCATACATCGTCAGTAATTCAGCGCGCGGCGTAATGATTTCCGCATCGGTGGGGAAATCAGGGCCTAATACAAACTCGCATAACTCGTCCGTTGTCGCCTTGGGGTTTTCGATCAGGTGAATGCAAGCGGCGGCAACTTCGCGCAGATTGTGCGGTGGAATATCGGTAGCCATGCCGACCGCGATGCCGGTGGTGCCATTCAGCAACACATTCGGCAGGCGTGCCGGCAGCAGCGAGGGTTCATCCAGCGTGCCGTCAAAATTCGGCACCCAATCCACCGTGCCCTGCCCTAACTCCGCGAGCAACACTTCGGCATATTTCGCCAAACGCGATTCGGTGTAACGCATCGCCGCAAACGATTTCGGATCGTCCGGCGAACCCCAGTTGCCCTGCCCGTCGACCAGCGGATAGCGATACGAAAACGGCTGCGCCATCAACACCATTGCTTCGTAGCACGCCGAGTCACCGTGCGGATGAAACTTGCCGAGCACGTCACCGACCGTGCGCGCGGATTTTTTGTATTTATTTCCGGCCTTCAGACCCAGCTCGCTCATCGCATACACAATGCGCCGCTGCACCGGCTTCAAACCATCGCCGATGTGCGGCAACGCGCGATCCAGAATCACGTACATCGAATAGTCAAGATACGCCTTCTCGCTGAACACGCGCAGCGGCTGGCGTTCCACGCCATCAGGATTGGTTTTGGTTTCTTCAGTCATGATCTGTCCTTAAATAATTGCGCAAACATGTGAACATGTTACCGTTCATTGCAGCCATCTTTGCTGGTCCTGCCGATTGGGTTTAAGTGCGCATAACTGCGTGAGCAAGGTTGGAATATCGCCGCGAATAATACTCCACAGCGTGTCTTTGTCGATGCCCAGATAGGAACGAATCAAACGATTACGCGCGGAAATGATGAGCGCCAGGGAATCGCGAATTTGTATGGGTAGCAGCCTCGCCGATTAATCCTAGATAGCGCACAACACCTGCTCTCGATTCATAGTAGTCGCTCCAAATTAATGCCATTACGACAGCAAGGTCAACTCACTTCATTTCAACACGCTACTTGTTATGGCCAAAAAAAGTAGAACGAGACGAAATCTTACTGCTTAAGTTGGGCGATTCATCCCACAGTATGTTTGGCAAGTTGTCGGCTACACTGAGCGTGGAAATCAGATCTCAAAGGCCGTGATACTTCATGCGCATTCAATCCCTCGAACTCAAGATTCCACCCCCTGCGGTGGCGGCGCTACTCGCGGGCGCCATGTGGGGAATCGCATCAGTGACCCCGCTGTTGGAAGTGCCTGCATTCATGCGGATCACCGTCGCGGCAATCATCACTTTGACCGGGGCCGGCATCAGCCTCGCAGGGGTGATTGCATTCCGGCGCGCGCACACGACCGTCAATCCGATGAAACCCGAGGCCACGTCTGCGTTAGTGTGCTCCG
This sequence comes from uncultured Gammaproteobacteria bacterium, assembly GCA_964532385.1. Classification (GTDB taxonomy): domain Bacteria; phylum Pseudomonadota; class Gammaproteobacteria; order SG8-11; family SG8-11; genus UBA6921. Next base: position 25,687 of record CAZHHW010000009.1, read on the forward strand.
GCATTTACAAAGCCACGCGCAATCCCATGTATGTGGGTGTGCTATTTGTGCTTTGCGCGTGGGCAGTGTTTCTGTCTTCGGTCTGGGCTTTGCTTGGACCGCTGTTTTTTGTGCTTTACATCAGCCGGTTTCAAATCGCACCTGAAGAACGCGTGCTAGTGGATAAATTTGGCGCGGAATATTCTGCTTATAAATCCAAGGTACGGCGGTGGCTGTGAGTTCATAGTGGTAGCTAGGACTTCAAAAGTCATAGCTAAACATTTCGATGCATTTTTACGATTGCCGAAATAAACGCAGCTACGTGAAAATGACACAATGAATTCTGATCTTTACCTCGGCCTCGATCTGGGTACCTCCGGCTGCCGTGTCGTGGCAATCGATGCGCATGGAAGCGTGCATGCGCAAGCGGCGCACGCGTATGCTGCACCCACCCGCACAGGGCTCAATGTCGAATACCATCCTGAAATATGGTGGCAGGGCACGGTGGAGGTGCTGCACGCGGTTCTGCGTCAGATCGATGCGCGCCGCGTGCGCGCCCTCGCGGTGGCCTCGACCTCCGGCACCGTGTTGCTCGCCGACGCACAGGGCCAGCCGCTCACCCCCGCACTGATGTACAACGATGGCCGCGCCGTGGAAGAAGCGCGTGCGCTCACACGTGTGGCGCCGCGTGAATCCGCCGCGCACGGTACGGCGTCAGGTCTTGCCAAATTGTTGTGGCTGCAACATCACACCGACACCGCCCAGGTGCAGCACGCCATGCATCACGCGGACTGGATCGTCGGCCGTCTGTGCGGGCGCTATAACATCACCGACGAAAACAATGCGCTGAAAAGCGGCTACGACGCGCAAGCCAAACGCTGGCCCGCATGGCTGCACAGCACTGGTTTGCGCACCGAGTGGTTGCCGCAGGTGGTTGCGCCCGGCACGCGCATCGGCACGCTCACCTCGCAGGCGACGCTGGAATTGGGATTGCCGCCAGCAACGCAGATCATCGCGGGAACCTCGGACAGCACCGCCGCAATTATCGCCACGGGCGCACATGCCGCAGGTGATGCGATTACGTCGTTGGGTTCAACCCTGGTCGTCAAAGTGATTTCCGAACAGCCGGTGTTTGCCCCCGAATACGGCGTGTACAGCCAGCCACTGGGTACACTGTGGCTGGCGGGGGGCGGCTCCAGCAGCGGCGGTGCGGTGTTGCGCAGCTTTTTCAATGATACGCAGATGGCGGCGATGGCACCCTTTATAAATCCCGACATGCCTACCGGCCTGGATTACTATCCGCTGCTGGCTCCCGGTGAACGCTTCCCGCTGAATGATCCCAACTACGCGCCGCGTCTAACCCCGCGGCCGGCGGAGGACGTGACATTTTTTCAAGGCATGCTCGAAGGCATCGCGCGTATCGAACAGCAGGGTTACCAACTGCTCACACAACTGGGGGCGCCACCGCCAACTTCCGTGCGCAGCGTCGGTGGCGGCGCGCAGAACGCAGCGTGGACTAAAATCCGCGCGGATTTATTGAAGGTGCCGATGCTTGCGCCTGAACATCAGGATGCGGCCTACGGTGCGGCGTTGTTGGCACGGCGTGGCGGACAATGACTGCTCTCAACATCACCGGTGTGATCCTCGCGGGTGGACTCGGCACACGCATGGACGGTATCGATAAAGGTCTGGCGAAGCTGGCAGGGAAACCGCTGATCGAGCACGTGATCCAACGGCTTCAGCCCCAGGTGCCAGATATCATCATTAGCGCGAATCGCAATCAGGACGATTACGCCCGTTACGGTTTTGCGGTGATTGGCGATGACGCGGAGACAAACGGTGCCGGTCCACTTGCCGGAATAAGCAGCGCGCTGCACTATGCCAAGACCGACTACATTCTTACCGTACCGTGCGATGCGCCGCGCATACCCAAAGATTTGGCAGCGCGCTTACTCCTACAATTGCAACGTGACGGCAGCCGCGCCTGCATGGCGCACGACGGCGAACGTCCACAGCCGATTTTTGCTTTACTGCATGTAAGCTTGCAAGACGATGTGCGCCGGGCGTTGAGTGCGGGTGAATACAAAGTAGGCTTGTGGCTGCAAAGCATCGGCGGCAGTACGGCGGATTTTTCCGACTGCGCGGAATGCTTTATTAATCTCAACACGGCCGGGAATATCGCAGATTTTAAAGCGCGCGAGTGAAAACCAGATGACAACGCTTCCATTATTGGGTTTCGCCGGATTCAGTGGCGCGGGTAAAACCACGCTGCTGACGGCCGTGCTGCCTTTGCTGGTCCAACAAGGCGTGCGCGTAGGTATGATCAAACATGCGCATCACAATTTCGACATTGATCAGCCCGGCAAAGACAGTTATTTGCTGCGCAAGGCGGGTGCGGGACAAATGTTGATCGCGTCTTCAAAACGCTGGGCATTGATGGTGGAAAACGACGCGGGAGATAACGATCCAGACCTCGATGTCCTGCTCGAGCATCTGGATCAATCACGCCTTGATTTGATTTTGGTCGAAGGTTTCAAACACGCAGCGATTCCCAAAATCGAGGTATATCGCGCCGGGCTGGGTCACCCGCTCTTATTTACTGCGGATCGTGACATTATCGCGCTTGCTTGCGACGAAGCGACCCAAGCCGGCCCGCGGATTACGCGCTTGAATATCAATCGCCCCGACGAGGTGGCGGCATTTATTGTCAAGCACGTCATCCGCATTAAGCCTGCCGTCTAGCCTGCGCCTTGCGTGGCCTCGTGTACGACGGGTTCCACTAGAATTTCAACGCGGCGATTCAAGCTGCGGCCATCTTCATTAGTATTAGCCGCGCGGGGTTCGCCTTCGCCTTTACCCAGTGCTTCCAGACGTTGCGGCACAACACCCTGGTTTTGCAGATATGCACGCACCGCACCGGAGCGGCGTTCGGAAAGCGCCTGATTATAATCCGACGTGCCGACGTTGTCGGTATGACCGATGATCACCAGATAGGTTTTACCGTAACGCACCAGCACGTCGGCGATTTTATCCAGGGTAGCGTGAAACCCCGGCTTGATCTCCGAGGAATTGGAATCAAACGAGGTTTGCGCCGTCATCGTAACCATCAAGGCGTCTTTATCTTTTTTAGCGATTGTAATAGCGCCGGAGTTGACTTCAGCGGCAAGCACCTTTTCCAGATCTTTGCGCTGACTATCCATGTACGCGCCGACCGCGCCGCCGGCAAGTCCTCCGCCAACCGCGCCAATAAGCGCTCCCTTGCCTTTATGGTCTTTGCGCGCAAGATAACCCGCCAAGGCCCCGGCACCGACACCGATCATTGCACCCTTCTCCGTGTTGGTCATAGGACGCTTGTTACCGAAGTCATCCGTTGCGCAACTTAAGGTGGCAAGCGCAATCACACTGCACAAACTGGTCGTGACAAATTTATTCATCGGCGTCGTCTCCGGGTTATGTTTATCGATATGCAAAAACAAAAGCTCGAGGGAACAACACTCCCCCGAGCTTTAGTTTTTGACAATGATGATTACAGCTTATTTTCAAAACGTGCGATTTTGGCGTTCTTCTTAGTGCTTTCCAACACGGCGGTAAATTCACTTTCAGCCACACCTTCTGCAAGCGTCTTGGTGATGGATTTCTTTTGTGTATCATCGATCACGGCCGGATCACCGTCTGTTACCGCACTCAGGCGTACCACCGCATAATCGCCATTGCCCAGATGCAGTCCGCTGCTCGTGGCTTTGCCACTTTCGGGACGCGCAAGCTTGAACACATGTTCGACCAGGGTTCGATCCAGGCCCGCTTCATTACGGCCCGCGGAGGCTGTCTTCCATTCCGCTTTGAGTTCTTTGGCAATGGCCAGCGGATCTTCACCGCCATCGATCCGTTTAAGTGCCGCCTTGCCTGCCTCTTCGGCTTTCTGCGTGGCGAACTCATGTTTTACCGCAGCAATCACTTGCGGCCTCACGTCATCCAAGCTGCGCTGTGCTTCAGGCTTGTGCTCTTTCATACGCAACACCACGATGTGATTCGGACCCACCTCAACCGGCTCACTGTTGAGTCCTTTCTTCAAAACATCTTCTTTAAATGCCGCCGCAGCCACTTTGGGATTGCTAGCAATACCCGGCCCACCGCGCTTGCCAAAGAAACCCGTGGTTTGAATTTTCAGACCTAACAGATCGGCAACCGGCTGCAAGGAGTCCGGTTTCTCATAGGCCGTAGTCGACAGTGTTTCCGAACGCTCGAAGAACAACGTGTCGGCTTTCTTTTCTTTTACGCGTTGTTCGATATCGGCACGTACTTGTTCGAAGGTTTTTTGCGAACCGGCCCGGATGTCCTCCACCTTGATCAAATGGTAACCGTAAGAAGTTTTTACCGGCTCACTGACTTCGCCTTTCTTTAAAGCAAAGGCGGCTTCAGCGAAGGCTTTGTCCATTTGATCGTGCGACAGAAAACCCAGATCGCCGCCGCTGCTTGCGGAACCCGGATCTTCGGAGTTTTTCTTCGCCAGATCCTCGAACGATTCTCCTTTCTTGAGACGCGCCGATAATTCTTTCGCACGTGATAGTGCCTTGTCGCCGGCAGGATCTTTGCTTTTGTCCGCTGCAATTAATATATGACGCGTGCGGCGCTCTTCTCCCACGCCGAATTGATCTTTTTGTTCGTCGTAATATTGTTTGAGCTCGGCTTCAGTAACGCTCACCTTTCCCAGTAGGTCGACAGCGTTGATCTCGACATATTCAATGCTCACTTCCTCGGGTTGCACGAAGCGATCCCGATTCCGTTCGTAATAATCTTTGACCTTGTCGTCCGCCGCCGTGGCCGAGGGTTCAAATTGCGCCACTGGGATCATCATGTAGCCCAGCTCGCGTTTCTGGTCACGCAGGCGAATGTAATTCTCGACGTCTTTTTTCGTAACCAGCGCGCTTTCCTGCACGCCCGAATTAATCTGGCCCAATAACATTGAACGCGCCATACGCGCTTCAAAGCTCGCCGAGGTCAGTCCTTGCGAACGGACATATTGCTCGTAGATTTGTTTTGAAAATTGCCCATCGCGCTGAAAAGCTTCTTCGCCCTTGATTTGTTCAGCAAGCAAGGCATCACCGACACGGTAACCCGCTTTCTTGGCCGCTTGCGTAAGCAGCTCGCGCTCGATGACTCCATCCAGAATGTCATGCGGTTTCACCAATGACTCGATCAGCTCCGCATTCGCATTGGCGCCAAGCATGGAACGCACGCGCTCGCGTTGTTGCTGCCGCAGATCATCGTATTCGCGTAGCGAGATATCGGTGCCATTAACGTTGGCGACCACCGCTGCGCTGCCGCCATCAAAATACGAATTGATGCCCCAGAGCGCAAACGGAATGATCAACATTCCGATGATGATCCAGGCAAACCATCCTTGTGCCCGTTCGCGAATGTATTCAAGCATGGCGATGCAACCTTAGTGACGTGTTGAATTTATATTCGGTAACAAAAAAAAGGCGCTCCAAAATCCCGGAGCGCCCTCGCTATGCTTCTGAGTGGCGGAGTGGACGGGACTCGAACCCGCGACCCCCTGCGTGACAGGCAGGTATTCTAACCAACTGAACTACCACTCCTAAAAACCTGGTGGGTGCTGAGGGGATCGAACCCCCGACCCTCGCCTTGTAAGGGCGATGCTCTCCCAGCTGAGCTAAGCACCCCATGCTGCGGAAAGCGCGCTAGTTTACGGCATCCTTAAGTGCTTTGCCAGCCTTGAAGCTCGGCACCTTGGAGGCTTTGATGCTGATCGCTGCACCCGTTTGCGGATTGCGGCCAGTGCGCGCTGCACGGCTGCGAACCGAGAAAGTGCCAAAGCCCGCAACAGTAACTTGGTCCCCTTTAATCAGCGTTTGAGTAATCGCGTCAATAACGGAATCCAATACGCGACCGGCTTGCGCCTTCGGAAGATCTGCGGATTGGGCAATAACATCGACGAGTTCGGATTTATTCACATTGTTCCCCTCTTCAAAGTATACGCCACGGAATTTATTTGCTGCGAAAAAGAAGCCGCCATTTTCAGGCGGCTAGATTAGCTCGGGCTTTATACCAACGTACGGAAAGCGGTGTCAAGCAAACTTAGTGTCATGTAAATAAAAAACCGGGCGTGTATTGCGCCCGGTTAACGTTGTATGAGACTAAAATTTTTAGTGAGGACGAATTTCGCGCTCCTTACCTGGTTTACTATCCACTTTCGGTCCTTCCGGAGGCACCGGATCACCCGGTTTAATCGCTGTTTCCGGCATGCGTTGCAAAGCAATTTGCCAGACTTGATCAATCCAACGCACCGGGCGAATTTCCAGATCCTGGATAATATTCTTCGGTATTTCGGCTAAATCCCGTTCGTTTTCTTCCGGGATAATCACAGTCTTGATTCCGCCGCGATGCGCCGCCAGCAGCTTTTCCTTCAAGCCTCCGATCGGTAACACTTCGCCGCGCAGTGTGATTTCCCCAGTCATCGCGACATCCGAGCGCACCGGTATATGCGTCAGTGCCGATGCGAGCGCCGTGCACATGCCAATACCCGCAGACGGACCATCTTTCGGTATCGCTCCTTCAGGCACATGAATATGGATATCCAGCTTTTCGTAAAACTCCGGATCAATCCGCAATGCTTCGGCACGGCTGCGCACTACGCTCATAGCAGCATGTATTGACTCTTTCATGACATCGCCCAGCTGGCCTGTAATGTTGTGCTTGCCCTTACCGGCAATCACCACGGTTTCTATAGTAAGGAGTTCGCCGCCAACTTCCGTCCAGGCTAATCCCGTCACCTGGCCAACTTGATCAACTTCTTCGGCGCGTCCATATCGGAACCGGCGTACGCCCAAGTATTTATCCAGATTGCGCGAAGTTACTGACACATGCTTCGACTTACCCTTCTTCATCAAGATATCTTTAACCACCTTACGGCAAATCTTGGCGATCTCGCGTTCCAAATTACGCACTCCCGCCTCACGGGTGTAATAACGCACCACGTCGCGGATACCACCCTCGGCCACCGATATTTCGGATTCTTTCAGCCCGTTGTTCTTCAACTGCTTCGGAACCAGATAGCGCATGGCAATATTGATTTTTTCATCCTCGGTGTAGCCTGGGATGCGGATTACTTCCATCCGATCAAGTAAGGGGCCCGGTATATTCATCGTGTTTGCCGTGGCGATGAACATCACATCCGATAAATCAAAATCCACTTCCAGATAATGATCGTTGAAAGTGTTATTTTGCTCGGGATCAAGCACCTCGAGTAATGCCGAAGCCGGATCACCTCGAAAATCCATTGCCATCTTGTCGATTTCATCCAGCAAGAACAGCGGATTGCGTGTCCCAACTTTCGACAGGTTTTGTACGATTTTTCCGGGCATGGCGCCGATGTAGGTACGGCGATGACCGCGAATCTCGGCCTCGTCACGTACACCGCCCAAGGACATGCGCGTGAACTCCCGATTTGTCGCGCGCGCAATCGATTTACCCAATGAGGTTTTACCGACACCGGGAGGACCCACCAGGCACAATACCGGGCCCTTAAGTTTTTTTACGCGCTGCTGGACTGCCAGGTACTCGAGAATGCGTTCTTTAACCTTCTCAAGCCCATAGTGATCGTCCTCGAGTATTTTTTCTGCGTGTGTCAGATCGACGGAAACTTTGGAGCGTTTTTTCCATGGGACATTAAGCAACCAGTCGAGATAATTCCTCACAACTGTCGCTTCAGCCGACATGGGCGACATCATCTTCAGCTTATTGAGTTCGGCAAGCGCTTTGGCTTTTGCTTCCTTGCTCATGCCCGCGTTCTCGATGCGTTTGAGCAGTTCATCTGCCTCGTTATGCGCGTCGTCCATGTCACCGAGCTCTTTCTGAATCGCCTTCATTTGTTCATTCAGATAATACTCGCGCTGGTTTTTCTCCATTTGTTTCTTGACGCGGCCGCGTATGCGTTTTTCGACCTGTAAAAGGTCAATCTCTGACTCCATTAGCGCCACAAGATGTTCGAGGCGCTCGCGTGGATTAGTGATTTCGAGAATTTTTTGCTTCTCTTCGATCTTAAGCGCCAAGTGCGCGGCAATCGTGTCCGCCAGACGGCCAGGATCATCGATATTGGCCAATGACGATAAGATCTCGGGCGGAACTTTTTTATTTAGCTTAACGTATTGATCAAACTGCGACAGCACGGATCGGCAAAGCACCTCGACCTCGCGCTCGTCCATACGCTCCTGCTGATAAGTCACGACCTGCGCCTTGAAAAACTCTTCCGAGCTGAAGAAATTGACGACGCGGGCGCGCTCACTTCCCTCAACCAGGACCTTGATCGTTCCGTCAGGCAATTTGAGTAATTGAAGAATATTGGACAAAGTCCCCAGCGTGAAAATGTCTTCACTGGTCGGTTCATCCTGCGCGGCACTTTTTTGCGCACACAACAAAATTTGCTTGTCGGTTTCCATCGCTGATTCCAGAGCGCGGATCGACCGCTCCCGGCCAACGAATAACGGGATAACCATGTGAGGATAAACAACCACATCGCGGAGTGGTAAAACGGGAACGATTAAATTCTGCTCTTTGACTTCAGATGTCATGGCTTATGCTCCCGTGAATTGTTCAGTGCCGAAGTCTGCACCAAGATAAATAAGTACTCATCTACATTTAAGTTAACGGCTGATCGAAAAAATCCGTTAAAAACAAATTGCCGTGCCAGCCGTGTGCTTCATAACTAAATAGTCGTTATTAACAACAGGCAAACTCTCTTTAACAATGTGAGTGCCTCAGGCATAAAAATCAAGGCGAGCAGTGCACGTTTATTAAATGAAATAAAGACGGGGCCGATCGGCCCCGTCTTTATCAACCATACTTTGCAGATTACTTGTCCGAGGCAGCCTGATGATGCTCACCACCTTCAAAGATTAATAGAGGTTTAGATTTTCCATTAATTACATCCTGATCCACTATGACTTTGCTGACATTTTCCATGGACGGCAATTCATACATGGTGTCCAACAAAACCTGTTCCAATATCGACCTCAAACCACGCGCACCTGTTTTTCGCTCCATTGCGCGGCGAGAAATTGCACGCAGCGCGTCGTCACGGAATTCCAGTTCGGTGCCTTCCATTCCAAACAATTTGGCGTATTGCTTGGTAATTGCATTGCGCGGTTCAACGAGAATGCGTAACAAAGCTTCTTCATCGAGCTCTCCGAGCGTGGCAACAACAGGCAACCGGCCAACAAATTCCGGAATCAAACCATATTTGATCAAATCTTCCGGTTCAATGTTAGTTAATACTTCAGAAACGGCTTTGCGATCTTTCTTGGTCCGCACCTCGGCAGAAAAGCCAATTCCGGTTTTCTCGGAACGATCTCGAATAATCCGCTCCAAACCTTCGAAAGCCCCGCCGCAAACGAAGAGGATATTCGAGGTATTAACTTGCAAGAACTCCTGCTGCGGATGCTTGCGTCCACCCTGCGGGGGAACCGAAGCAATCGTACCTTCGATGAGTTTCAGTAAGGCTTGCTGGACACCTTCGCCAGAGACATCTCGCGTAATCGAAGGGTTATCTGATTTTCGCGAAATCTTATCGATTTCGTCGATGTATACAATGCCTGTTTGCGCCTTCTCAACATCGTAGTCGCACTTCTGCAGTAGTTTTTGGATAATGTTTTCAACATCCTCGCCCACATAACCTGCTTCGGTCAGCGTGGTCGCATCGGCAATGGTAAAAGGCACATTGAGCAACCGGGCCAAGGTTTCCGCGAGAAGCGTTTTACCACTGCCCGTGGGGCCTATCAGGAGAATGTTGCTCTTGGCAAGCTCAACCTCATCCTTGCGCACATCTTTGCGCACCGCGCCTTTCTTTGAGGAGACATCGAGCCGCTTGTAATGATTATAAACTGCTACAGATAAGGTTTTTTTCGCCCGTGTCTGGCCGACCACATACTCATCGAGAATCTTGTTGATCTCGTGAGGAGTGGGTAACTTCTTGCCGACAGCACCTGTGGATTTTTCCTGCACTTCTTCGCGAATAATGTCGTTACAGAGTTCCACGCATTCATCGCACACGAAAACAGAAGGACCGGCAATCAGCTTGCGTACTTCATGCTGACTCTTACCGCAAAACGAGCAATATAATAATTTATCGCCACCGTCCCCTTTGCCGTGCTTTTCATCGCTCATTAGGATGCCCTGATGGTTACAACTTCGGAATAACTTAACCCAGATGATCTATAAATTCGTCGTAAATCGCAACTCTCATAATCAGATGTGATCCACCGCACAATGGTCGGTGTGTTATAGACCAATGTAGCTAACAGTTTCACTGATTACAGCTTATTGGTTAACCGCTTAATTAATACTGAATCGATCAACCCATACGTCACCGCATCGTTAGCATTCATAAAGCGGTCGCGATCAGTATCATCCTGAATGCGTTCAATCGGTTGTCCTGTGTGTTTTGAAAGTATCTCGTTCAAACGCTCGCGTATCGCCAGAATTTCACGCGCATGAATTTCAATATCGGCTGCTTGTCCTTGTATCCCACCTAATGGCTGATGAATCATGACGCGCGAATGCGGTAAACAATGGCGTTTAGTAGCGGCTCCACCGGCCAATAATAATGCGCCCATACTGGCCGCCTGGCCAATGCACAAAGTACTGACATCGCATTTAATAAATTGCATGGTGTCGTAAATCGCCATTCCCGCAGTAACCGACCCCCCCGGCGAATTAATATAAAGGTGAATATCCTTGTCAGGGTTTTCTGATTCAAGAAATAACAACTGGGCGACAATCACGTTGGCTACATAGTCGTCGACAGGTCCCACCAGAAAGACGACACGTTCTTTAAGCAGCCGCGAATAAATATCATATGCACGTTCACCGCGCGCCGATTGTTCGACAACAATTGGCACCATATTCAACCCGGTAATCGGGTGTGCCGCACTCTTTGTATCGGTCATAGTTTGAGCTCCTTGATCAACCAGTCTGCCCTTGTTTAATGAGGGCGTCAAACGTGCTGCCGATATCTTTCAGACGCGCGTTCGCGGCCACCCAAGCTACAACTTCATTTTCCAGCACATAAGACTCAACCTCACCGAGTCTTTTCTTATCCGCGTAATACCACTGCACCACTTCATCAGGCTTTTCGTAGGTAGAAGCAAAATGTTCGACGGCTTCACGCAGTTTTTTTGGTTCTACTTTTAAATTTTGTTGTCGCACGATTTCGGACAGTATCAAGGCCAAACTCACGCGCCGTTGTGCAAACTCTTGTAATTGTGTGTTGGCAACAGTTGGGTCTGTTGCATTCATTGCTGTCTGGGCTATCTCCTGATTTTTCATCAACGCCTGTACCTCCTGCTCCACTAACGCCTTGGGCACAGGAATCGGATTATGCTTAAGGAGCTCATCCATGACATTTTGTTTGAGCACTGTCTGAATTCGCCCGTCAAGCTCACGTTGCATATTTTGGCGCACATCTTTGCGTAACGAGTCTACGGTCGCGTCTACCACGCCCAAACTACGCACAAATTCTTCGGTTATTTCTGGTAACCTTGCTTCCTCCACCGCATTGACCTTAACATCAAACTGAACCTCTTTACCGGCCATCTCTGCGCGGTGGTAGTCAGACGGGAAACGCAAGGTGAAGGATAATTGTGCACCCGCTGAAATGCCCGTGAGATTTTCCTCAAAGCCAGGAATCATGCGTTGTTTACCTAATTCCACAGGCATATTTTGGGCTTCGTTACCCGGAAATCCGCCCTCTTCTAACATACCTTTAAAATCGATTCGCACTCGATCCCCGGTTTTTGAAGCGCGTTCCACCACATTCCATTCCATGCGCTGTTTACGGATATTCTCCAGTACGCGGTCGACATCCGCGTCGGTGATTTGAGCAGTGGGCCGGTCGATCTCGATACCGTCCAATGGATTCAAGCTCACTTCAGGATAAATTTCGAATGTAGCAGTATATTCCAACGGCTGTCCCGGCTGACGTGACTTCGGATGGATGTGGGGCGAGCCCGCAGGACGCAACTTTTCTTTTCCTACAGCTTCATAAAAGGATGTTTCGAGCAGTTCGCCCATTACCTCCTGCTGCACCTTATCACCATAGTGCTGCTTAATAACATGCATTGGCGCCTTGCCTGGGCGGAACCCGGAAATGCGGGCCCGCTTTGACAACGAATCCAGCCGGGTTTTAATTTCTGATTCGATTTTTTCAGCAGGCACTGCCACGGTAATTTGCCGTTCCAGTCCATTGAGTGTTTGCACTGAGACTTGCATCCTCGTTCCTCGCTTGAATTATAGAGTGTTTCGAAAAACCGCCCGACTGCCATGACGCCAGAATTTGGTGCGAAAGGAGAGACTCGAACTCTCAAGGGTTGCCCCACTGGAACCTAAATCCAGCGCGTCTACCAGTTTCGCCACTTTCGCGTTGCGCGGCATTATACCCGCACATATTCCGCCGATGATACGCAAAGAAAAACGCCCGGCGCTTCGAGGGCAGCCAGGCGTTTAGTACTTGGTGGGCCGTGAAGGGGTTGAACCTTCGACCCGCGGATTAAGAGTCCGCTGCTCTACCAACTGAGCTAACGACCCAAGGGCGGTAGATTGAATCACATCCATCGTAAGCGATTCAACTTTATATCCTGCGGCCACCAACCACAGTGCGTAGGTTTATAAACTAAAAATTGGGGTGGACGATGGGACTCGAACCCACGACAACCAGAATCACAATCTGGGACTCTAACCAACTGAGCTACGCCCACCATTGAACGACGTGCGGCCGGAATTATACAGGCCCAATCAGAAAACGCCACGGAGATTGGTGCGCCCGGCAGGATTCGAACCTGCTACCCTCAGCTTAGAAGGCTGATGCTCTATCCTATTGAGCTACGGGCGCAGTACCGTGTGATAAAAACTGGTCGGGGTAGAGGGATTCGAACCCACGACACCCTGCTCCCAAAGCAGGTGCGCTACCAGGCTGCGCTATACCCCGATGCGGCGAGATTATAGCGGCACACTTGTACAGAAGCTATGTGCGAACGCGTAATTTGCGAACCGTGCGCGGCATGCGATCATACGCGCCTTATAATTCTGGGCGGGACCCATGAACGCACGCATCATCGACGGCAAAAGTATCGCTGAAAATATTCGCCGCGGCATTAAACAGAGAATTGATCTGCGCCGTGCACAGGGTTTGCGGGCTCCGGGCCTGGCCGTCGTGCTGGCCGGAACCGATCCTTCGTCGCAGGTTTATGTACGCAGTAAACGCAAAGCCTGTGAAGAAGTCGGTATCCGCTCCTTTGCTTATGATTTACCCGGCAGCATCGGCGAACAAGAGCTGCTCGCCCTGATCAGCGAACTTAACGAGCGCACGGATGTTGACGGGATATTGGTACAGCTTCCGTTGCCCGCGCAAATTTCACCCGAAGCCATTATCGACCATATCCATCCCGAAAAAGACGTCGATGGTTTTCATGCTTATAACGTTGGCCGTTTAGCGTTACGCAATCCGCTGCTGCGTCCTTGCACGCCACATGGCGTCATGACTTTACTTGAACATACCGGCTGTCCCATCAAAGGAGCGGATGCCGTGGTGGTCGGCGCGTCAAACATTGTCGGCCGTCCCATGGCTTTTGAATTATTGCTCGCGGGCTGCACCGTCACGGTATGCCACCGCTTCACCCGTGATCTCCCGCTGCATGTGCAACGCGCTGACATTCTGATTGCTGCCGTAGGCAAACCTGGCCTGGTCAAAGGCGAGTGGATCAAGCCGGGGGCTGTGGTTATCGATGTGGGCATCAACCGCCTTGCCGATGGCCGTTTGATGGGTGATGTGGAATTCGACATTGCCAAAGAACGAGCGGCGTGGATTACCCCGGTCCCTGGAGGGGTCGGACCCATGACGGTCGCGACTCTATTGGAAAACACGCTTTATTCGACAGAAAAATTGCACCAAACCAATTAGCCATTACGAGATCACAGCCGGCTTGTGACAGGGTTCGCCGCGCCTCGATCCCATGCATCACTTCTACAATTAATTTTGCAATTAAGTCAGTACATGAGCGTATTTCGTTAGTTCGAAGGCCCTCGCCAACATGCTATAGTAATAGCGCAAATTCGTAATAGATAAGGTGGTCGTATGATGTCGACACACAGCACTGAACACACCGGGCACTTTAATTTTGAAGAATGGCTGGAACTCGCGCAGCGCGATCCAGAAGGATTTGAACAGCGGCGCCGCGCCGTGATTGAAAGCTACCTCAGCAGCTTGCCGCTGGACAAACAGCGCCGTTTACGCGGACTCCAATTTCGTATCGATATGGAGCGGCAGCGCGCCCACACCGCAATGGGAGCCTGTATCAAGCTGTCATCTATGATGTGGGATGCTCTGGTTGGTCCCAGCGGACTTACAGCATCTATCCAGATGTTAACCGCCGCACGTCCACATGCAGTGAATGCTGCATCCGTCCGTAAAGCACAAGTACTCTCTTTCAGAAAATAGTTTTCCTCCACCTCTACAGTCAATCGTTTGACAAAAGACCGTCGTGGCATGCAAGAATGTCTTGCATGCCAGTGTTCTTGGAATTTGTCTGGCGGCCTTTTACGCACTGCTCAAGCGAACTTTTTTGCCCTATGCTTCTCTGAACGCTTTAGCAGATTTGCCAGCCAGTAACTGGGCTGTTTGAATATTTGCGATTAGCATTTATGTGCGGACATCCACATTCGTAAGAGAGATACGAATATTTCAGTGGCATCACTGGCTTGGTTCTTGCTAAAACTGAATATGAACGATATGAACATGGCTTGTGTGCATTATCAGTATTTGTCAATTGGCACATAGGATTTTATTCGCAGCGTTATCGCTGAGCGACCGTCGGAGGGGCACATCATGAGCATCTTTAGTCATTACTTAGCCCGGTATGAAGAAGCAAAGGAAGAAGAACTAACGATTCAACAGTATTTGCAGCTCTGCAAATCCGATCCCACGGCGTTCGCCACGCCTGCCGAGCGCATGCTCAAGGCCATTGGTGAACCGGAAATGATCGACACGCGCAACGACACGCGCATGAGCCGGCTATTCTCGAACAAGGTTTTAAAGATTTATCCCGCCTTCCGTGAATTTTACGGAATGGAGGACGTGATTGAGCAAATCGTTTCGTACTTCAAACATGCCGCACAAGGACTTGAAGAACGAAAACAGATTTTATATCTCCTGGGTCCGGTCGGCGGCGGCAAATCGTCGCTCGCGGAGAAACTCAAGTCCCTGGTGGAACACGTCCCTTTCTATGCCATAAAAGGCTCACCGATTTATGAATCCCCGCTGGGGTTGTTTTCGCCTATCGAAGACGGCGAGATTCTCGAAGAAGATTACGGGATCCCGCGCCGCTACCTCAACATGATCATGTCGCCGTGGGCGGTCAAACGGCTCCATGAGCACAATGGCGACATCACCAAATTTAAAGTGGTGAAGGTGCGCCCCTCGCAACTCGAACAAATTGCGGTTGCCAAAACCGAACCGGGCGATGAAAACAATCAGGATATCTCCTCCCTGGTTGGAAAAGTCGACATCCGCATGCTGGAAAAATATTCGCAAGACGATGCCGATGCCTATAGCTATTCGGGCGGTTTGTGCAAAGCCAATCGCGGCTTACTTGAATTCGTCGAAATGTTCAAAGCGCCAATCAAAGTATTGCACCCGTTGCTGACCGCCACGCAAGAAGGCAATTACAAAGGCACCGAAGGGCTGTCGGCGATTCCATTTGAAGGCATTATCCTGGCGCACTCCAATGAATCGGAATGGGTGACGTTCAAGAACAACAAAAATAACGAAGCGTTTCTGGATCGTATCTATATTGTCAAGGTTCCGTACTGCCTGCGCGCATCGGAAGAAGTAAAGATTTATCAAAAGCTGGTCACCAACAGCAATCTTGCGAATGCCCCCTGCGCGCGCGGCACACTGGAAATGATGGCGCAATTCGCCGTGTTATCGCGTATCAAGGAACCTGAAAATTCCAATATCTATTCCAAGATGCGCGTCTATGACGGCGAAAGTCTCAAAGACACCGATCCGAATGCGAAGTCATATCAGGAATATCGCGACTACGCCGGTGTTGACGAAGGTATGAATGGTTTGTCGACCCGCTTTGCATTCAAGATCTTATCGAAAGTATTCAACTTCGATAACACCGAGGTCGCGGCTAATCCCGTGCACTTGCTCTACGTGCTGGAACAGCAAATCGAACGTGAACAGTTCGCGCCGGAGACAGAAGAAAAGTACCTGTCCTATCTGAAAGGCTATTTGTCGCCACGCTACATTGAATTTATCGGCAAGGAAATTCAAACCGCGTATCTGGAATCGTATTCCGAATACGGCCAGAACATTTTCGATCGCTATGTGACTTACGCGGATTATTGGATTCAAGACGAGGAATATCGCGATCCCGATACCGGCGAAGTATTTGATCGCGGCGCGCTCAACGAGGAGCTGGAGAAAATCGAAAAACCGGCCGGCATCAGCAATCCGAAAGATTTTCGCAACGAAATCGTCAACTTTGTTTTACGCGCGCGCGCCAACAACGACGGCAAGAATCCCAAATGGACTAGCTACGAAAAACTGCGCACGGTCATCGAGAAGAAAATGTTTTCGAATACTGAAGACTTGCTCCCGGTGATCTCGTTCAACGCCAAGGCCTCCGGCGACGACCAGAGAAAACATCAGGACTTTGTCGAACGCATGATGAAAAGCGGTTATACGCAAAAGCAGGTACGCTTGCTATGCGAGTGGTATTTGCGGGTACGTAAGTCATCTTAAAATGCGGGCGATGGAGTACGGAAGCGCTTGGCAATGAGACTTAGACTGAGTGGGTTGAACTAGTCATCGAGGTTGCAAGCTGTGGCGCAAATAATCGATCGGCGGCTTAACGGCAAGAACAAAAGCGCGGTGAATCGCCGGCGTTTTATTGAACGCTATCGCACGCAAATCAAGAAAGCGGTGGCCGAGGCCATCGCAGGACGTTCCATTACCGAGATCGAAAAGGGCGAAGCCATTTCGATCCCGTCCAAGGATATTTCAGAACCCACTTTCCGCCATGGCTCGGGAGGCATGCGCGAAACCGTGCATCCGGGCAATCGTGAATTCGTGCGGGGCGATACTCTTCCGCGCCCCAACAGTGGCGGCAAAGGACGCGGCAAACAGGCAAGCAATAGCGGCGAAGGCATGGATGAGTTTGTTTTCCAGCTTTCAAAAGAGGAATTTCTCGAATTCTTTTTCGAGGATCTTGAACTGCCGAACCTGGTTAAGACCAACATCGCCAAGATTCCCGATGTGCGTAAAGTGCGCGCCGGACATACCCATACCGGAAATCCATCGAACATCAATATCGTGCGTTCAATGCGTGGAGCCATGTCACGACGTATTGCGCTGCGCGCCCCCCATCAACTGCGCATTGAAGAGCTCGAAGCGGAATTGCAGGGGTTGCTGCTGGTGTGCGGCGCGGATGACCCTCGCGTGCAACGTATCAAAAATGAAATAGACGAAGAGCGGCGGCGCATCACAATCATTCCGTTCATCGATCCGTTCGATCTGCGCTTTAATAATCGCGTGGAGGTCCCCAAGCCCACCACCCAGGCCGTGATGTTCTGCATTATGGATATATCGGGCTCGATGGATCAGGCCAAAAAAGATATCGCAAAGCGTTTTTTTATATTGCTGTATCTTTTTTTGACGCGCACTTACGAAAAAATCGAGCTGGTGTTTATTTCTCACCACACCGTGGCCAAAGAAGTCAGCGAAGAAGATTTCTTTTATTCACGCGAAACCGGCGGCACCGTCGTATCGAGCGCATTGAAACTCATGCATGAGGTCGTCACGGAACGTTACCCCACCGCCGACTGGAATATTTACGCCGCACAGGCGTCAGATGGCGACAATTGGAATGACGATTCACCGATTTGCCGCGATATCCTGATCAACCAGATTGCACCCCTGGTGCAGTATTTCGCCTACATCGAAATCACCAATGAGAATCCGCAAAATCTGTGGCGGGAATATCTGAACGTTAAAACCGTTTGCGAAAATTTCGCCATGCAGCGCATCGAAAACATCGGTGAAATCTATCCTGTATTCCGCGAACTATTTAAAAAGCAGGTCGCATGAAACGAAAACTTCTGTCTGAGACCTCTGAATGGACGCGTGAACTGATCGCGACCTACAACGAAGAAATTGCCCGTGTCGCGGGCAATTTTGGGCTCAGCACTTTTCCTATTCAAATCGAGATCATCAGCGCGGAACAAATGATGGACGCGTATGCCTCCATCGGCATGCCGGTGTATTACCACCATTGGTCGTTCGGCAAACATTTTCTGTCCACCGAACAGCGCTATCGGCGCGGACAAATGGGCTTGGCCTACGAAATCGTCATTAACTCCAACCCCTGCATCTGCTATCTGATGGAAGAAAACACCATGATGATGCAGGCGCTAGTGATTGCGCATGCGGCTTATGGGCACAACTCATTCTTCAAAAATAATTACCTGTTCACGACCTGGACCAGCGCTGACGCCATTGTTGACTATTTATTGTTTGCGAAGAAGTACATCGCCGAATGCGAAAAACGCTACGGCCTGGCGGCCGTGGAAGATGTGCTGGATTCCTGCCACGCGCTCATGAATTACGGCGTGGATCGTTACAAACGGCCGCCCAAGCTGTCGACCAATAAGGAACAGTTGCGTCAGAAAGAGCGCGAAGAATACATGCAGCGGCAGATTAACGATCTGTGGAAAACCATTCCCGTGAAAGCAGCGGATCCAAATCAATCGGGTGAAGAACGTTTCCCGCCCGAACCGCAGGAAAATCTGCTGTATTTTATTGAAAAAAACGCACCCCTCCTGACCCCTTGGCAGCGCGAGATCGTGCGCATCGTACGCAAAATCGCGCAATATTTTTATCCGCAGCGGCAAACTCAGGTCATGAACGAAGGCTGGGCCACGTTCTGGCACTACACCATTCTGAATCAGATGTACGACGAAGGATTACTCAGCGATGGCTACATGGTGGAGTTCCTGCAATCGCATACCAACGTCGTGTATCAACCACCCTTCGACAGCCAGCATTACAGCGGCATCAATGTCTATGCATTGGGCTTCGCGCTATACCGCGACTTGCGGCGTATTTGCGAACATCCGACCAGCGAAGACCGCCACTGGTTTCCCGAAATCGCGGGCAGCGACTGGCTCAAAACGTTGAATTTCGCAATGCGTAATTTCAAGGACGAGAGTTTCATTGCGCAATACCTGTCACCTAAAGTGATCCGTGACATGCGTTTATTTGCGATCGTCGATGACGACAAGAAAAATGAACTGGAGGTGGCGTCGATCCATAATGAAGAGGGTTATCACATGGTACGGCGAGCCCTCTCTGAACAATACAATCTCAGCAACAATGAGCCGGACATCCAGGTATACAACGTCAATCGCCGCGGTGATCGCGCCCTGACCTTACGGCATGTGCGCCATACCCGGCGCCCGCTGTCGGACTCGACGGACGAGATGCTCAAACATGTGACCCGTCTATGGGGATTTACCGTGCGGCTGGAAACGGTTTATGAAGATGGAAAAATCGAAGTCACGCACGAATGCAAAGTGTGATAGTGCCCGCTGTTATCTTTTAGAACCTCGAAGATACATTCAATAACAAGCGCTGCTGATCACGATAATTAACGAGGGTATCCGCGTTGATTTGCTCAAGCTCGACACTGATTCGCATGGCTTGCTCGCCGTAAGCGGCACCGATGCCCACCATGCGGCTGTTGCCGCGGCGCGAGGCATCCAGCTCATGAGTCGCGCGGTTATAGTTTACGTCGACATCCCACAAATACACTCCGACGCGGCTGTACAGGCGCGAACGTTCATTCAACGGCGCCGAGAAATCCATTGCCAGCTTGAGATCGATTCGTCCGCCGATATTTTCTGGAAATTCGCTGTTCGCAGCGTGACGTTTGTTGTATTTGGAATCACCCAGATCGAAGTAAGAAGCCTCCATGCCGAAGTAGTCGGCCCAGGCCATGCCCAGCGCATTGCGGTTCGCAGAATATTGCGTTAACCGTTCAAGCCCGAACGCCGTCGTGACAATTTCAACCGCATTCCGGTCAACATTGGATTTCTCCGACTCATTATTCGCGTGTAGCGGCATGGAAACCATCGCGGCCAAGCCGAATAGCGCAACTAAGGTTAATGTACTGAATGTGCACGGGGATTTCACAATGTTCATGGGGTCTCATCCAATCTGCGTTCAAGCCAATCTTTTGATCTTGATGAGCGTCACATACCGGCCGCTTCATTTAAGTTATCGCCGATTGAACGTAGAAATGAATGCTGGATCGATATAGTAAATTTCACCACACAACTCATTCGCAGTAATAAGACATGCACGCCGCCGTCTGTGCCCGGGGCATAAAAGGCGGGAAATCCGGATTAGCTCCGGGAAAGCTCTCGAACAATAATGCAGGGGAAGAGGTATTGCAGGATGACTGATTTCCGGCGTTGTGCCGTATTTGTGCCGCGGCCTAACGCCAATTCGGTTGGCGCCCGCGCCGGCCTTTTTGCGCACGCACCGCGTAGCGAATCGCACGCCGCACGGTAAATGCGTCGGGGACTTCGCTGAGATTGGGTGGGGCAACCAGCTTTACGGCCATGTCCAGAGTCATTACCGGCGCGGCCGAAATCACCACGCGGCGGGCCAGTTCCCAAATCTCATTGGAGGGTTGATGGACCATGCTGATCAACATACGCATGTCACGCTCTGGCAGCGGCCCGTAGAGGTTCTTGCATTCGGTGAGTTCTTTCATGGTGCACCTTCTTCGACTCTGTCCTTGTTCAAAGCAGGAAATATGCCACGCCTGTTTAATGATCGGTGTCCGGCTTTGTGTTGCGGTTATGCAGCATGGCCAGCTCGTCCTGATTGTTGCGTGCCTGCTCGCAGCGGTTACGGCCATTCTGTTTGGCCAGGTAAAGCGCCTTATCGGCCAACCCTACCAGTTCGGGCGGGCGCATGCGCGGATTGGGACGCACCGTGGCAATTCCAATACTGAGCGTGACATGAGGCGCAACCTTGGAAAATTCATGCGGTATCTCCAGGCGCTCAACCCGAGTGCGCATGGATTCGGCAATAATCGCTGCGCCTTCGAGATCGGTTTTAGGCAAAACCACGACGAATTCTTCGCCGCCATAGCGTGCGGCAAGATCTCCTGGACGTTGCAATACTTCACGGAACACCGCGGCAGTGCGTTGCAAACAATCATCACCGGCCGGATGACCATAGTGATCGTTGTACGCTTTAAAATAATCGATATCGGCGAGCACCAAAGAAATGTTGGATCCTTCGCGCAGTCCACGCGCCCACTCTTGATCGAGGTAGGCGTCGAAATGGCGCCGGTTATAAATACTGGTCAATCCATCCTGGCAGGAGATCCGGTGCAGTTCGCGATTGCTGGCCTCAAGCTGGCGCTGAAGCACATGTAATTGTCTAAAGGCCTGGTCGCGCTGCATCTGCGCCAGATAACTGCGCGAATGTGCCCGGATACGCGCGATCAATTCAATCTGGTCGGGAATTTTCACCAAGTAGTCACTGGCCCCGGCAGCGAAAGCCTGACTCTTGTAACGGGGATCATCGCGCGTCGACAACATAATCACCGGCACGGCCTGCGTCTGTGGTGCTGCGCGATAATCTTTCAAGAGGCTCAAGCCATCGGATTCGGGCATGACAATATCCTGCAATATCACGGTAGGCCGTACCTGCACCGCCATCGCCAAAGCCCGGCTTGCCGTTTGACAATAGTGATACTCGATGTCGGCCTCATACGCCAACATGCGCCGCAGGGCTTCGCCGATCATGACCTGGTCATCCACCAGCAGCACCACACATTTTGCATCCACCGGAGCGGCCACAAACAATTCGTTGATGTCGTTCATTGCGTTTTTTCCATCAAAGCCGCCGCCTCCAGGCTGCGCATCACTAACGGCGCAATATCAGGCAGCGGAATCACATGGGCTGCCGCATTCAGTTCCACTGCCGCGCGCGGCATTCCATATACTGCGCAGGTTGCCTGATCCTGCGCAATGGTGACATGACCATCCTGGCGCAAACGCAGCAAACCCTGTGCGCCGTCGCGACCCATGCCTGTTAATAGAATCGCGATACAACGGCCGCGCCCATGCTGCTGCACGCTATTGAAAAATACATCGACCGAAGGCCGGTACGGCGAATCATGGGGTTGCATATCGTAGGTCAAGGCGCCCCACGCATTCAGTACCAGGTGCTCGTCACGCGCCGCCAGATAAACAATGCCCGGGCCCAGCCGCGCATTGGGTTTGGCGGGACGCACTTGCAGTGAAGTGTGAAGACTCAGCCACGCCGCCAATTCCCCGGAAAATTTTGTGTCGACATGCTGTATGACCACGATGGGTAAAGGAAAATCCCTCGGCAAACTCGCCAGGATAGTCATCAGTGCCGACGGGCCGCCCGAGGATGCGCCAATCGCAACCAGCTGATAACCGTGTGCCGACAAAGCGTTTGCCCGTGCGATTTGCGGCGGTTGCGGCCCAGGTCCGCGAGGCCGGATCAGCGTTTCAATGGTTTTGAGCTTGGCGAGAAATTCAGCGCGGCCCGCCTCATTGCCGCGCGTTCCAAGCAACGGTGTATTGACTGCATCCAAGGCACCATAACCCATCGCCGCGAACACCAGCGCCGCGTTTTCATCCACCGACACCGTGACAATCAAAATAGCGCACGGCGTATTGGCCATGATAAGACGCGTAGCTTCCACGCCATCCATTTCCGGCATCACCAAATCCATGAGAATCAGATCGGGCAGATCCGCCTCACAGCGCTCGACTGCCTCGCGCCCATTGTCCGCGATCCACGTTACACGATGGTGAGTATTTGTCATGACCGCGCGCCTTAACGCTTCGGCGGCCATGAACATGTCGTTAACGATTGCTATTTTCATCGGTTATTCCGCCCGGCCAATCAGGTCGATCACCGCGTCGATCAAGGTTTCATCATGAAAACTGCCCTTGGTCAGATAATAGTCTGCACCTGCTTCCAAACCGCGCTGCCGGTCTTCGGGCCGGTCTTTATAGGAAACAATCATCACCGGCGTTGCTTTCAGATGTTCGTCGTGTTTCATCAGATCGACCAATTCGACACCGTCCATGCGCGGCATGTCCACATCGGTAATCACCAAATCAAAACGTTCACTGCGCACGCGATTCCAGCCATCCATACCATCGACCGCGGTGGCCACCTCATACCCATGAGTTTCGAGAAGTTTGGCTTCTACACCGCGCACGGTGATGGAATCGTCAACCACCAACACCCGTTTTACCACCTTGATTTTATGGTTATCGGCCCATTCTTCCATTTGTTGCAGGGTGCCGCCGCGGCGCGCGTGATCGATCGAGCGCACAAAATCGTCGACGTCGATAATCAAGGTCGGTGTACCGTCCTCCAATAAAGCGGCGGCGCTGATATCGCGCAACTTACCCAAACGCGGATCGAGGCTCTGCACCGCCAATACACGTTCGCCGACCATACGATCCACCACCACGCCGTAGCGGCTGAGGCGATCGCTCAAGACCACCACATCCAGGTGCGGATGATTCCCAATCGCAGCTTTTTTCCCGAATAAACCGCTTGCGTCCACCAATCCGACATTTTCGGAATCAATCACCGTGTACTGGTGACCCTCGATGGTCTGCACCTGAGTGGAGGCGATATTCAGCAGACGGTCGATCCGCCCCAGCGGAAACGCATAACTTTCTTCGCCGATCTCAACCAGCAGCGCCGGCATCAGCGACAGAGTAATGGGCAAATGCAATGTAAAACGGGTGCCACGGCCCGGATTGGTGCTGGTTTTGACTGTTCCTCCCAACGCCTGCACCGTATCACGTACGACATTCAAACCCACACCCCGGCCCGACAATTCGGTCACCGCCTCGCGCGTGGAAAATTCCGGCAAGAATAAAAATTCGGTCAATTCGTCGGGATTCAAACGCTCGACCATTCCGGCAGGCGTTAAACCGCGTTCAACGATGGTTTTTTTGAGCTGTGCGTAATCGATGCCGCAGCCATCATCTTCCAGCACAATCGACAACATGCCGCCGCTGTAACTCGCCGTCAATTGCACCGTGCCGGTCTCGCTTTTATTTTTTGCCCGCCGTTCGGCCGGCGGTTCGATGCCGTGATCAACCGCATTGCGAATCAGATGCGTGAGAGGCGCTTCGAGTTTCTCCAGCACATCGCGGTCAACTTCGGTGCGTAATCCATGAATCGTCAAATCGACTTTTTTTCCGGTGGCGCGCGCCAGATCGCGCACCATGCGCTGAAATCCCTGCACACCGTCCGCCAACGGCCGCATGCGCGTCAAAATCACTTCGCGGTGCATACGTGTGACCGTGGTACTCAAACGCCGGTCGAATACATCCGCATGCGTGAGGTTCTCCGCCAATAATTGCTGGAAACCGGCCGCGCGTTTGCGCAACTGCTCCAGATAAATATTGGCGCGCTCATTGATACCAAGATCAGACAATGCATCGCGCAGCAAATCCAGCATTTGCACCAGGCCGGCGTGTTTCTTCTTCATGTACAATAATGTCTTGACCTGGGTCTGCGCATGGCGCACATCCACCACCAGCTCGCTGCTTAAGCCTAGAATACGATTCAAGCGCTCGGCGCTGACTCGCAATACGCGTTCGGAATCCTCGATAGCGATGCGCTCGTCCGGCACACCGGGGCCGGGAACAATCGCGGGCGGTGGACGTGCCGCCAGCGCGGGCAATGCAACTCCCTCCCTCACCGCCTCGAGTGTGGTCACGATACTGTCAACCTCAGGGTCACGTATGAAACTTTCGTCAGCGGATTTACTTAGGGCGATATGTTGCATCGCATCCACGGCGCGCAAACACGCATCGACCGCCTCGGTGTCGATCACAATGGTATTTTTTTGGGCCGCGACAAATACATCCTCGAGCACATGGGCAAGCTGTTCGAGAATGCGCAGCCCGACCAGACGCGATGCGCCCTTCAGAGAATGAGCAGCACGCATGAGCGATTCGATGATGGACGGTTGCAGCGGACTTTTTTCCAGACTCAACAAGCCGCTGGTAAGTATTTCAGCCTGAGTTTCAACTTCGATCTGAAACAGCTCCTGCATGGACAGCTCGCTGATATTTTTACCGTGTTCCTTACGCATTACAGGCTGCGCTCAAAACCGGCCATGACCAGATCGGTATCCAGATGCCCAACATGATGTCCCTCGTACCGGAAAATTCCCAGCAAATAACTGGCGGCCGTGGCGGATACCGTCGCCGGAACGGTTTTTAAATCATCGAGTTTAATCCGTGCCAGCTCCAGCACTTCGGTCACCGGGAATACGTAACTGTGCTTGCCCTTCTTTAATACCACCAAACCTTCATAAACGGCGGTTCGCTGACTTGAGTCAAGCATTGACGCCAGCTCGACCCCCAGTAATCCTCCCAGCGAAAAACACATTTTTATTTCGCCGCCGACATTAACGATGCCTTTAACGATGGCCGACTTACGGTGCGGAATACTGTGGATCGCACGGCGCGTTTCGACGTGTTGCAGGTAATCGACCGGTAATGAAAACCACTCGTCGCCCACCCGGAACACAATCGTCGTAAGATCATGACCGATATCCAGGTCTTTCTTGCGCGCCAGCAACTGGGTCCACTCCTGCTGGTAGTCCCCGGGCACTTGCCGTTGCAGCGCATGTTGTCCCGCCACGATATATTTTTCGCAATTGCGGCAATGAATCACTTCCGGCAACAGCGGACAACGCGGACGTTCCTGCCCCCACACGCCGATGCTATTCCAGCAATTTACGACTTGTGCGCCGGGCGGATTGCTATCGGGACCAGGAATAGACATTTAAATTCACTCCGGCTTCTTCCGGCTCAAAACCCGGTTGGCGCGCTGATGTAACTTTTTGGCGCTGTCGGCATCGCCGTAACGCACCAAATGCAGGGCCAGGTGGATCATGGCCTCGTAATGATTGGGATCGAGATACACCGCTTTCTTGAACAATTCGGCCACCAGTTGGTGTTTGCCTTCCGCCTCGCGCACCAGACCCAGCAGGTAATACGCCTGCGCCGAGATGGGGTGTTGACGTAAATAGTTTTCGCACAATGCACCGGCCTCGCGCAATTCCCCCCGGTTTGCCAGGCGTGCGGCATCGCGCAGCACAGCGGCATCGGTTTGCGGCAATTGATCCACGCGCTTAAGTTCGACCGTCTCGAGAAACTCCATGTTGGGCCGGACCTGAGACACGGGGAGCACCGGTTTTTTCGCCGCCGTGGGCGCAGATATCGCGGCGGCGCGTGAATTGGCCGGCAGGTTACTGTTCACCGCCTTGGTGTACGAGAAAGAACGAACATACTGCGAACGGGTGAAATTGCCGCGCAGGTAGTCCGGTGTTTCCGCATGTCCCAGCAGCAACAATCCATCGCTTGCCAGCAGTTTGTAAAACTTGCCCATGACCGTGTTCTGGGTTTCCCGGTCAAAGTAAATCAGCAAATTCCGGCAAAAAATCACATCGTAGATTTGCCCGCCCACACCGAAATATTTATCCAGCAGATTACCTTGCTGAAAATTCACCGCATTGCGCATCTTGTCGTTTAAAACGTAGATGCCTCCGACCAGGTCGAAATACTCGTCCCTGAATTCATTTTCCTTGTTGCGAAACGAATTCCGTCCGTACACCCCGCGTTTCGCCTTGGTCAACAAACGTTGGCTGATATCAAACGCGTCAATCTGATATTCGTTCGGTTGCAGTCCGGCCTGATCCAGAGCCATGGCGATGGTGTAGGGCTCTTCGCCGGTGGAACATGGCATGCTCAACACCATGAGTTTACGCTGGCTGTATTGGGCACGGCGCGCGACGGCGAATTGCTGTAGCGCGGTAAACGACGCCGGATTACGGAAAAACCAAGTTTCCGGTACCACGACTTCATCGATCAGTTCGCGCAGTTCGTCGGGATTGCGCAATCTCACGCTGTAGTCGTGCACCTCGTCGATCGCCAGGGCCTTCATGCGCTGGCGCACCGCGCGCTCGAAATTCGACGTGCCGACCGAACTGACATTGAGTCCGATGGTTTCCTTTAATAAATCCTTGATGACTTTAAGCGACATAGTTTGATTACCGGAATAACAACAACTGAACTTCGGCAGGCAACAGCGCGCTCACATCGACGCGCTGCACCAAGTGATCACGGTAAGTCGCCACCTCGCGTAAATAGGGCGCGGAGGTATGCACCAAGGTGCTGGGGAGGAATTCATCGGCGTCGCATTGCAAAGTGTCCGTAACCTGTTCCGCCAGCAACCCTAGGATCCGTTGCGTGCCGCGCGTGTCCGGATATCTCACCAGCACAATGCGGCTGCCGAAGACCGCCGCGCATTTCTGTTCGTGCAGCAACATGCAAAGGTCAAGCACAGGCACACTCTCGCCGCGATAATTGAGCAGTCCCGCGATATATTCCGGCGCTTTGGGAATAGAACGCAACTTTACCTGGGGAATGACTTCGATGACCTCGCGCACATTGACCGCGTAACTTTCATCTTTCACATGAAACAGCAAGTACAGCATGTTGTCATTCCCTGGTGGGACCGGTTAATACTCCACGTCCTTGCGCACTTTGAATTTGGTCACGCCGTTTTGCAGACTGTGCGCGGCTTCATTAAGCCGTTCGATCGCCGCGTTGGACTGGCGAATCGAATCCGCGGTGTGCTGCGCCGACTCGTTCAGCACCGTCATCGATTGATGAATATGCTGCGCGCCTTGCGCCTGTAAATGCATGCTTTGATGCACGGATTCAAAACGCGGCCGCAACTCCTGCACCTGATCGATCACTTGCGCAAGCTGGCGGCTGACCTGGGTTACATCCTCCACGCTGCGGCGCACCTGGTCGGAAAATTTCTCCATGCTCATCACGCCCGCCGAAACCGCGCTTTGCATTTCTTTCACCGACTGTTCGATATCCAGTGTCGCCACCGCGGTTTGATCGGCCAGACGGCGGATTTCGCGCGCCACCACGGCAAAACCGAAACCGTATTCACCGGCTTTTTCAGCTTCGATCGCCGCATTAAGCGACAACAGATTGGTTTGATCCGCAACCTTGTTGATGGTGGTCACCACCATGCCGATGTTGCCGGCCTTTTCATTCAGGATTTCCAGTTTCGCGCCAATCGATCCGGACGCATCCACAATTTGCCCCATGGTGGTTTGCATGCGTATCAGGCCCGCCTGCCCGAGCGTTGCGGAACGGGCGGCGACTTCCGCGATACCGGCGACTTCCTGCATGGTTTTTTCCAGTTCTTTGGAAGTCGCGGAAATCTGCGTCGCGGTCGCGACAATTTCATTGGTGGTCGCGGCCTGCTCGGCGGCGGTCGCATCCTGCTGTTTGGAGGTGGCCGCGATCTCCGTGGTGGACGAAGCCACTTGAATCCCGGAGCGCTGCACCTGCGCCACCAGGCTGTTCAGGCTGTCGATCATGCGTTGCACACCGCTCGCCAGTTGCCCGATCGCATCATGGCTCGCCGCATTGATGCGGCCGGTCAGATTTCCCTCCGCCGCCTTGGTCACCACACCGAGGATCTCGTCCACCTGATGGCGCAAGGTTTCCACCGCGATGCGCTTCTCTTCGATGGAGTTACGTATGTACACGATCATGGTCTGTAAATTACCGGCCAGTTCACCGATGGCGTCTTTGCCGTTAAAGCCGACATCCACGTCGTAGTTGCCGCCGCTGACCTTGTGGATCACATCCAGCAGCCGCGCAACCTTCGAGTGCAACTCCTCGGCCGCATCGTGCTCGCGTTTGGCGCCGATCATGATATTTTCGGACAGGGTATTAAACGCCCCCGCGAGACGCCCCACTTCATCCTCGCTGATGATTTCCGCGCGCACATTTTCCTCGCCCGCCGCGCGCCGGTTGACCACGGTCATCAGTTTCGACAGCGGATTGGTCACCCAGGTCCGCATCACTAAGTTCACCAGCAACAGGCCCGTGCCCAACAATAAAAAATTGGCAAGAACCGACACCATGATTTCATGCTGCACGGAGTCGTCGACTTTTTCCAGCGAATAGCTGATGCGGATCGCGCCGTTGATGGCGCCCGAAGCCACATGATGGCAGCGCAAGCAATTGACGTGGGTGGGACCGGTGTCTTCCGTGGCGCGAAACGGCGTGAGGATGGTCATTACACGTTTGCCGCCGCGATCTTCAATGATGGAAATTTCCTCGCCGGACAGCGCACGCCGGTCGAGATCGTCCAGCGGCTGTTCTTCGGGATAACCCGGACCAAACTGCTGCTTCACCGGTTCGCCACGCACCACGCGCGCATCCACCACCTCGGGACGCGCGAGGACTTTATTGCGAAAAATGGTGCGCTGGTCCATGGTGCCGGTCAGCATCAACGTATTGAGGCTGTCGAAATAAAACGTGGTGAGATCCTTGGTCTGTTTTTCCGTGAACTCAGTCAAGCGTGTGCTCTCGCGGCTCGCGGTATAGGTGGTTACCAGCGTCATCACCAGCAAAAAACTCAAACCCACCGTCAAATTGACTTTGCTGCGCAACGACCAACTGCGCAAAGCCAGAAACCGCGCCAACGCATTCCGCATAATTTCCCCTGCCGTACTTTCTCTTTATCTATCAACTATAAATCGCCATGCCCCGCTCCGAAGCATAGCGGGTATCGAAAAAAAATGAACCCGGATAAGCACGGTGCCACATTCCTGACTCCCGCATCGCTCTGCAAGCGTCCGCTGTGCGTCTCAAGTCCACGCGAGCATTTCCGTTACACGTGAGTGATCCCGATTACCCGCCCGCATCTGAAGACATTATCGTGGAGCATGGCCTTAGCCATGGGCAGTGTCCTGCTGGTCAACGGCCTGGTGGCCCTGGGCGTGTTACAGCCGCTGGAGTGGATGAGTTACGACGCCCGCCTGCGGCTGTTCAACAGCAGCAAAGCGGCGCCGCCGGAGATTGCGGTGGTCTTGATCGACGAAGCCTCGTTGCAGTACATGAATCGCGATGCCGGACGCTGGCCCTGGCCGCGCTCGGTGCATGCCGATCTGCTCGATTTCCTGGCCCGCGGCAAACCCCGCGCGGTGGTTTTCGACATTCTGTTTTCTGAAAATCAACGTGACCTGAACAGCCCCGGCACCACCCATGCCCACGATCAGCGCCTGATCGAAAGCACCCGTGAAAGCCATTCCACCTATCATGCGATCCAATTCCTGAGCGACTCCCCCGATGAATCGCCTAGCGTATTGCCGCCCACACAACTTCCGCCTGATTTCATTGCACGCTGGTCACTCAAGCAGAGCTTTAACAATGAATCCGCCGGCCGCCCGGCCGCCGCCACGGGTGAATACAACGACTTTGAA
>CAZHHW010000010.1:0-24998 GCA_964532385.1 uncultured Gammaproteobacteria bacterium
CGGCGCCCGCACCATCCTCTATGCAGGTTAAACCTTTACCAGTGACGCCGCCGCCAGCGGAAATCGCAAAGGCGCCGGGTCATGAAATAGTGTCCGCCGCGCCAGCGCCTGTGGCCGAAACCGCAGTGCCGGAATCAGTCCTCGATATACACACAGCGGTTCCCGAACACATCGATGCAGTGCCGCCGCCCGCACCGCCCTCCACGGCGACCGCCGCTCCCATAAATGTCGAGCCCGTGAGCGTGATTAAAACGGCACACATCATTCCGCCGGCCCAACAAGCCCAGAACGCCTATCAAGACGGCCAGCGCCGTTACGCGGAACAAAACTATGCGGAAGCCGAACATCAATGGCGGATGGCACTGGAGTCCGACGCGCAACACCGTGCCGCACGCGCGCAACTTGCCGCCCTGTTGCTCGCCGGCGGACGCGGCGCCGAGGCGCAGACGCTACTCGAACAAGGCATGACACTCGACCCTGAACACGTCGAATTTCCCTTGTTACTGGCGCGCATACAAGTGGAACGCGGCCAGGAAAGCGAAGCTTTGGCCATGCTGGAACAGGCCTCGGCGCGCACGCATACCGATGTCGACATCAGCGCCTTCATCGCCGCCCTGCTGCAACGCGCCGGCCGCCATGCCGAAGCCGCGAAATACTATCAGCTCGCACTGGCTTTGCGCCCCCAGGAGGGCCGCTGGTGGATGGGTCTGGCGATTTCAATGGAAGCTGAGCAGAATTGGCCCGCCGCGCGCGACGCCTATACACGCGCCATCAACACCCCGCTCACTGCGGAATTAATCCGCTACGCCGAACAGCGCCTGGTCGCATTGCGCGGCAATCGTTAAGCACCGGGAGCGCGAGCGTCCCGCTCGCTGTTTTTGCGGGCAAGATGCCCGCGCTCCCAAGGCTTGATGCATACATTAATCGGCGTTTCTCGAGTTTAAGGAACGGTGGGCGGTGCCCACCCTACCTGCGAGCAAGATGCCCGCGCTGCCAGCCGTGTCTGGTAGGGTGGGCATCGCCCACCGGTTTTCATTTTATCCATGGCATTCCAAGCAACGCCCGCACATGCGCCACCACGCAGCGTCCCAATGCATCCGTGTCGTAGCCCCCCTCCAGCGCCGACACGATACGGCCATGCGCGTATTGATCCGCAATGGTCTTGACCTGCTCCGTGACCCAAAAATAATCCGCATCGTCGAACAGCAATTGCCCCAGCTCGTCGTCGCGATGCGCATCGAACCCGGCGGAGTACATCACCAGTTGCGGCTTGAAAGCATGCAGCGCCGGTAACCAGCGGGTCTCGACAATACGGCGGAATTCCGCGCCGCCGCTACCGGCTGCCATGGGATTGTTGACAATATGCGGCTGTGCTGGGGCGTTGCCGCTGTACGGATAAAACGGATGCTGGAAAGTGGAACACAACAACACGCGCGGATCATCGGCGAAAATATTCTCGGTGCCGTTGCCGTGATGCACATCGAAATCCAGAATCGCCACCCGCTCGATGTCGTGCGCAGCCAGCGCATGCGCAACCCCGACCGCGACATTATTGAAAAAACAAAAACCCATCGCGCGATTCCGCGTGGCGTGATGGCCGGGTGGCCGCACGTTGCAAAACGCCGCAGCCGCCTCGCCGCGCATTACCAGATCGACCGCGTGCACCGCCGCACCGGCGGCGTGCAATGCGGCGGGCAAGGTGTGCGGATTCATCAGGGTGTCCGGATCGAGCGCGATCAGGCCGCGTTGCGGCGCGGATTGGAAGATCGAATCGACATAGTCCGCAGCATGCACGCGTTCCAATTGTGCGCGCGTCGCCGCAGGGGCCTGGTAGTGACGCAACACCTCATCCACCCCCGAGGCGATAAGCTGCGCGCTGATCGCCCGCAAGCGCGCCGGGCTCTCGGGGTGAAGCACGCTCATGTCGTGCAGCAAACAATCGGGGTGTGAAAGCAGCGCAACCGTCATGAGTATCCGCTCCGTTACCGTAACAAGGTGTGGAGTCTACGGATGAATGGGCGTATCTAGCAATTCGGTTTCTACAGTTTTCAGATGTGCCAGCACGCGACCCGATGCCCTTCGGACACGGCGGTAAGTTCCGGCATTTGTTGCGCGCAGCGCTCCGTGGCCTGCGCGCAACGGCCATAAAAACGGCATTCATCCGGCGAGGGGTCGATGGGGCTACGCGGTTCGCCGCTCGGCACCGCACGCTGTGGTCCGTCGCCGCCCAAACGCGGAATGGCGGCGATGAGTTCGGCGGTGTACGGGTGGCGCGGCGCGCGAAACAATGCTTCGGCGGGCCCGAGCTCGACAACCTTGCCCAGGTACATCACCAGCACGCGGTCGCACAGCAAGCGCACCACGTTCAAGTCGTGCGACACGAATAAATAACTCATACCCAGGCGCGTGCGTAAATCGGCGAGCAGTTTCAGAATGATGGCCTGCACCGATACATCCAACGCAGCGGTCGGTTCATCCAGGATCAGCAAGCGCGGATTGGAGGCCAGCGCGCGTGCGATGTTGACGCGCGCTTTCTGGCCTCCCGAGAGCTGGTGCGGATAACGTGCGAGTAATTCACCGGGCAATCCCACCTGCTCGGCCAGTTCGGCGATGCGCGTGTTTAGCGCGTGTGCATCACGCAAGCCCAGCAGAAGTTTGAGCGGTTCGGCGATGGTGTCGCGCGCTGTGAAACGCGGATTCAAACTGGTGACCGAATCCTGAAATACCATTTGAATCGCGCGCCGTGCAGGCACCCGCATGAATTTATGCGCGTGAATGTTGCCGATGTCTTGACCCTCGAACCAGATGCGTCCTTCGGTCGGGTCGATCAGGCGCGCGGCCAGGCGCGACAGCGTCGATTTGCCGCAACCCGATTCACCCACCAGTCCCACGCTCTCGCCTTGCGCGATGGAAATGCTGACATCGTCCACGGCGTGCAACCACTGTGGCTTGGCGCGCGAGCGGCCGGTTGCCGCGACCGGAAAATATTTCTCTAGCGAATCGATGCGTAATAGTTCGGTCATAGTGGAGTGTGGCAGGCGACGCTGTGGTGTTGGTTGAAGACCGCGAGCGGCAACGGCTGATCGCAGGTCTGGGTGTATTGTTCGCAACGCGCGCTGAAGCGGCACAGCGGCAGGCTGGCAGCGCGTAGATCGGGTAACGAACCAGGTATCGACGCCAGCGTGCGCACGTCGGTGCAATCATGCGGCGTCGCGCCGATCAGGCGCGCGGTATAGGGATGGCGCGGTGTTGCAAACAGTGCGCGGGTCGGCGCGGTTTCCACCACGTGGCCGGCGTGCATCACCACGATGCGGTCGCAGGATTCCGACGCGAGCGCGAGATCGTGCGTGATCAGAATCGCGGACATGTGATTGCGGCGCACCAAATCGCGGATCAGGTCCATCACCACCGCTTGTGTTGTCACGTCCAGACCCGTGGTGGGTTCGTCGGCGATCAACAACGCCGGTTCGGCGGCGATGGCGAGTGCAATCATCACCCGCTGGCATTGACCGCCCGATAACTCGAACGGGTAGGCATGATAACGGCGCAACGCATCGGGAATACGCACTTGTTCCAGGCATTCGATCGCGCGTTTTTTGATGTCTTGCCGTGGCGCTTGCGTGTGTTGCATCAGCACGTCTTCGAGTTGCTGACCGATCTTGCGAATCGGATTGAGCGCCGCGCGCGGGTTCTGGAAAATCATCGCGATCTTGCGTCCACGGATCGCGCGCATCTCGGCTTCGCGGGCCGCCAAAAGATCCAAGCCGTTGAATACCGCCCGCCCGGCACTCACCCGTCCGGCGGAATCAAGAATGCGCAACAGCGCGTGCGACAGGACAGATTTCCCGGAACCGCTTTCGCCGACGATGCCGACAATCTCGCCGGTGTCGACATGGAAGCTGACATTTTCCAGCGCACGCACCAGGCCGCCGCGCGTGCGGAATTCGAGTGCGAGATTGTCGACGCCCAGCAAAGGAACCGGTTTCGTCACGTGCGCCTCCGTGGATCAATCAGATCACGTAACCCGTCGCCCAGCAGGTTGAAGCAAAACACCGCGAGCATCAGCGCGGCGCCGGGAAACAGCGCGATCCACCACTCGCCGGTGATGATGTACGACGCGCCCTCGGCAACCATGATGCCCCACTCCGGCGTCGGCGGGCGCACGCCCAGACCGATAAATGACAAGCCCGCCGCGTTCAAAATCGCCCAGCCCATGTTCAGCGAAATCTGCACCATCATCGGCGGCAAAATATTCGGATAGATATGCAACGCCAGAATGCGCGCATTGCCGCCGCCCGCCAGCCGCGCCGCCTCGATAAATTCGGCATTGCGCAACACACCGGCCTCGGTGCGCGCCACGCGGATGTAAAACGGCAGATTGATCACCGCGGTGGCGAGCACGATATTGGCGACGCTGTTGCCCAGCGCGGCGACGATGCCCATCGCGAGCACGAACAATGGAAACGCCATGATGGTGTCCGCCGTGCGGCCCACCGCCCTCTCAAACCCGCCGCCGAAAAATCCGGCGCCGCATCCCAGCGCACTGCCGATGACGAAGGACAACGCCACCGCAGACAGCGCAATCGCGAAATCCAAGCGCGTGGCGGTCATCACGCGGCTCAATATGTCGCGACCCAGTTGATCGGTGCCGAACCAATGCGCAACCGACGGCGGTTGCAACGCAACCGCGGTGTCGCTGGCCAGCGGATCGTAAGGCGCCAGAAGCTGACCGAACGCGGCAAGCAACACCAGAAAGAAAAACAAGCCGAACGCAAACAACGTGAGCGGATTTTCCTGCAACACGTAACGCGCGTGTTTAAACATGGCGTTCATTGCGCGGCCATCCGTGGGTCGATGATCGAATACAGCACGTCGATGACCAGATTCAGTAGCACGTACAGAATCGCCATGGTCAATACGAAGCCTTGCACCGGGGCGTAGTCGGAGGCGACCAGGGCTTCAATCGCATACGCTCCGATACCGGGCCAGGAGAAGACTTTTTCCACCAGGACATTGGCGCCCAGCATGAATGAAAACACCATGCCCAGCGTGGTGACCACCGGTAACAATGCATTCCGCAACGCGTAGCGATACACCACGGTGTAGCGCGACAAACCCATCGCGCGCGCGGTCCGCGTGTAGTCGCTGGACAAGGCGGTCAACATCGCGGCACGCGTCATGCGCGCCAGCGGTGCCATGACGAAAATCGCCATGGTGATGGCCGGGAGCAACAGTTGTTTCAAACTCGCCGTCAGCAATTCCAGATCGCGCGCAAGCAGGCTGTCGATAATAAAAAACCCGGTGACCGTCGCCGGGGCGGACGCATATGGATCAAGCCGTCCCATCGGCGACGGCGCCCAGCCGAGTTTGAAATAGAAAATGTAGATCAGCAGCAAGCCGGTGAAAAATACCGGCAGCGACACTCCGGCCGTGGTGATCAGACGTGACACATGATCAATCCATGAATCGCGGCGCGTGGCCGCCAGCACGCCTAACGGAATTGCAACCAGAGCGGCCAATACCAAACCAAATAGCGTGAGTTCCAACGACGCGGGCAGACGGTTAACGAGTTCAGTCGACACCGGCTGCCCGGTGGTCAACGACTGACCCAGATCACCGTGCGCCAATTCGCCGAGATAACGCAGAAACTGTTGCGCCAGGTTTTTATCCAGGCCAAGCTGCTTGCGCACTTCTTCCACCGCTTCGGGCGTGGCCGCCGCGCCCGCGAAGAATGCGGCCGGATCGCCGGGCAACGCCCGCGTGAGAATAAATGTCACGACCACGACCCCGGCAAGACTCGGCAGGGCGCCCAGCAAGCGGCGAAAAATTGTGTTCCACACGGGCTTGCGTTGCATCACCGGCGCCTTATTTCTTTTCCAACTGGCGGTAGTCCGGCTGTAAATGAAACCAGTACGTGTAACCGGAAATATTTTTCTGCATTGCGACGTCCAGAGTCGGTTGCGCAAGCGGCACACGCGGCACGTCTTGCGCGGCCAGCGCGATAAATCCTTTCACATCCGCGTCGTATTTTTTCGCGTCGGTGTCCAGGCGGGCCGCGTCGATGAATTTGTCCAATGCCGGGTTCTGGTAGCTCATGGTGTTAAACACCGCGTTCTGGCCGTGATAAGTCCAATAGAAAAAGTACTCGGGATAATTCAACCAGCCGCTGAAGCGGTTGATGATCAGCGGCATGTCTTTCTTCAGCAGCGCGGAGCGCCAATTGGCACCGGGAATTTTGTTGATCGTGGTCTTGATGCCGATCTGCGCCAACGCCTCTTGCAACAGAATTGCCGTGGGTTCGGAAATCGTCGCCTGCCCCAAATCGAACGACAGTGTGGTTTCGAATCCATTTTCCATCCCGGCTTCTTTCATCAACGCCTTGGCCTTGGCGAGATCGGTGCGATACGCGAACGGCTGCGGCCACACGGCGACGGCGGGTTCGTTCGACGTGGCACCATAGAGTTTTACCGCGCGCCCGTAAAATGCCGAGTCCATGATCTTGTCGTAGGGAATCGCATACGCCACGGCTTGGCGGACTTTGGGATTGTTGAACGGCGGATTGACCACGTTCATACCGACGTACCAGGCCGCATTCTCGACCGGCTGGCTGACGATATTCACCTTGCTGCCCGCCTTGGCCAACTCCTGCGCGTCCTTGGGCGGCACGTCGTAACTCATGTCCGCGTCGCCGCGTTCCAGCAACGCGCGCCGGTTACCGGCGGAAGGCACGTCGCGCACGATGATGCGTTTCATCTTCGGCAGCGGCCCGCTCTTCCAATCGTCGAAACGCTCGAAGACGATTTCCTGACCGGGTTTCCAGGACGTGACTTTATACGCACCGCCGCCCGCGCAATTGTTCTTCAGCCAGTTCGCCGCCCACGGATCGTCGCTGGTGGCGTTCTTCTTGGCGAGCTCCGAGTTGTAGATCGACGGCACCGGCACGGCGAGATCGGGCATGGTCATTTTATCCTTGCGCGGAAAATCGATGCGCACGGTGTGATCGTCCAGCACCACGAATTGCTCGGGTTTTTCCAGCGCACCCGCTTTCATTTGAAAAGTCGGA
Organism: uncultured Gammaproteobacteria bacterium; assembly: GCA_964532385.1. Classification (GTDB taxonomy): domain Bacteria; phylum Pseudomonadota; class Gammaproteobacteria; order SG8-11; family SG8-11; genus UBA6921. Next base: position 7,064 of record CAZHHW010000010.1, read on the forward strand.
AAGCCACCCATCGCCAACGCGCGATCCAGCGACCACTTCACGTCCTTGGCCGTCACCGGCGCGCCGTCGTGAAAGCGCGCGTCCTTGCGCAGTTTGAAGGTTACCGACAATCCGTCCGGCGCGACTTGCCAGCTCTCGGCCAGCTCGGGCTCCAGCTTTTTGTAGTCGTAACTGGCGCTGCCGCCGGGTAGTGTGAGTTTGCCATAGGTCATCAACCGGTCGTAACAATTCCACGCTACGCCATAGGCGGGACGGTTGGCGCCCACGCCGTGAATGTCCAGCGAATTGGGTCCGAGTTCGTTGACGATGAGCAAAGTTTCCTGGCGCGCGTCGGCCGACGCGGCGGCAGGATAAAAGAGCACGCTGAATGTCGATGCAATCAGTGCGGCAGCGATGCTGTTCATTCTCATTCATACTCTCCCTAATTATCGTTATTGAGTTCGTCGTGTGCGCAACGCCGTGCCGGAGTTACTTAAACCCGTTTAACCGCTCGCAGCGAATTCCCCTGCGCCATCCACCGCGATTCTTGTATACAAGGTTACATGCAAGGAGCCACGAGCAAGCGATGTACCAGATGGCACATGACTTACAATAGGCGATGAATTCCCGTGTTTTTGCGCACTACAACCCGCACACACGCGAACTTGACGCACCGGATTCGTGCGTACGATGCCGACTTGTCGCAAAATGAGGCGCGGCGCTACTAAAAAATTCCAACGCACTCCAACAGCGGACGACAGCATGAACCTTGACAACCCCAACTCAGTCGACAGCGCGCAACTGCGCGCCCAACTGAATCTCGAAACCGGCAAACTCGCCTGGCAGGAATTACAGCGCCCGTTTGCGCGCGGCGTTGTGATTGTGGTCGCGCGCGGACTGGACTTGATCGATGTGGCTGTGGCCTTTGCACGCAACGACGCGGCACAAACCAAAACCTGGCTCGCCGCAGGCCGGATTGCGCATGCCAGCGACGGCGATGCGCAACGCTGGCATGCGCACAACAGCATACTTTGGAGTCTGGTAGCCGCGCCGTGGGTACTGGTGCAGGAGCTGGACGACGATCCTGGAGCCGATGCTTGACGTTATTGCGGATGCCGTGTGGTTTTCTTTTTCTACTGCGTCGACCGTGTACGTTAAGCGGCGCTGCGCTTTTTACTGCGTCCGCTTGACCGTGTGGACGTATGGGCAACTTTAATCAATGAGCGAAGCGCTTCATTTACTGCGGTCTCATCATGAAATACTTTTGCCACATCAGGGCTTAAGAGAATAAGGTGGTTCCCGCCCGATAGGACTTTAAATATCTTCCTCGAACACCACGCCTCAAGTCGGACCGTTTGTATTCAGTACGCACTTCGTCAGTTTTAACCTTCTTCATAGATTTTCTTCTCCTGCCGTGTGGCAATGCGAGCACTAATAATTCGGCTTATTTTGCCTCGTTGTGTATGCACGACAACCAGCTATATGCCGTGAAAATCGATGTGGTACCTAAAAGTTCAAATTAAGCCGCACGCACTAGGTCAGAAGGGTAAAATGTAAAGACCCTCGTTAAGTACTGACCAAAACAAACCTAATATGGCCTATTGGTGATGACCAATCCAGTTCCAAGCCCGGCTAAAACCTACGCTATCAAAATCTTGGCCAACTTCGACAATAAGATAATTGTCGTCGCTTAACAGTGGTGACGTGCCAGTAGATTTATCTGATGTACCAAAAAGAGCAGCCCTTATTGATTGTGTTGAGGCTGAAGTTTTGAGCAAATAGCCAAACGTAGAGCCATCGCTGGTTGTGAATGCAAGTTGACACTCGTTTCGGGAGAGGCTTTCTATGACAGATTTTATTTTTGGCGCTGACTCGATCACTCGTTGTTTTATGTTTGCTTCTCTGCCGAGACGGAATATTGCAAACATAATTCGTTTCCGATCATTCATGGCGATCCTATAATCTGCTGTAGGGCTTAACTCGGATTCATGCAGTATTGTAATAATCTGTTGTTTTTATTTTCATCCGTAATTTCTGAAGCTTAACGGTTGAGACAGACTTTTGACAATTGAGTTAACTGATTACCCTTGCACGGGAATTCCCATGCACCCACGATTCACACATAAAACAATATCGCCACGTAATGGCAGATGCTGCCCGCCAGCACAAACACGTGCCACGCGCCATGCGCCCACACGATGCGCTTTCCCAGCGCGTAAAAGACAACACCTGCGGTGTAGAACACTCCGCCTGCGAGCAACCAGTAAAAACCGGCCGGCGATAATTTCGCAATCAAGGGTTCGATGACCAGTACCACCATCCAACCCATGCACAGATAAATCACCACCGCCAGAATTCGCGGTCCCTTGCGCGGCAGCGCGTCCAGCACCATACCGATCAGCGCAGCGCTCCAGATTGCGCCGAACAGCCACCAGCCGGTTGCGCCGCGCAGAGTGGCGAGCGCGAATGGCGTGTAGGTGCCTGCGATCAACAGATAGATCGCCTGGTGATCCAGGATTTTAAAAATCGCGCGCGCGCGGCCACTCAGGCTGTGATACAGAGTGGACGTCAGATACAGAAAAAACAGCGTCGCGCCGTAGATGCTGAAGCTGATAATGCGGCGCGCATCGCCGTCCATGCCGGCGAATACGATCAACACGGTGACACCCGCCAGCGCCGCCACCGCGCCGACCAGATGACTGATGCTGTTAAATGCTTCATGGCGGTCCATCTGGTGCGCCTCGCTCGGACAAGACTTCATACCCTACAGCAGTGTCGGCTCGCGGCTTTCAAACCGCGACGGTATCGACGGTGGGAATCGAACTTTAAAGTTCACGTTAAGACGGAAAAATTAAAATGTCCGGGTCTGCACTTTAACAAAGGATCGAGTCGTGAACGAAACTCAGGACAAAAAAGCCGCGCAGCTTTGGCAACAACTCGAAATCACCGCGACCGAATGGCAAAAACGCCTGGGAACCGGCAGCATGGTGATCCCTCTGTACGAACTGCGACCTTATTGGACGACTTTGCAGTCAATTTACCGCACCACCGAGCATCCGCTGGAAAAACAGGCGCGCGAGTTCGAAATCTCGCGCCTGCATGCCGAAGTGCAATTGCTCAGAAAAGCCCTTGCGCATGCCCGGACCCTCAGCTCCGAGCGCATGAAAGAATCGCCCGGCGCGCGCGGTAAAAAATTCAGTTAGCCATAACAACCACTGCTTCAAATCTTACGGCTGCGCTGCGCTTGCCGGGCGATACGGCGCATGCTGTGCTTACACCATTGGCAAATTACGCGACCGTGTGATCACTTCTACGGTGAAAGTGTCAATACCAGGATATAACCTCGCAAGACCTTGGGCATCGTGCGCACGGCGCACGCTACTGATCGACCCGCCTCAGCGGAATGTGAAATCAACAATGCGGCCTTGTCCCGGCAATGTAGTGTGCGCCATGCGCACGAGACTCATACGTAAAATACAGCACGCGGTGCGAGATGTCTGAATGCAGTGAAGTTCCGCTGCACTGCGAAGCCGATGTTGACCTTCCGGCGGACGCACCGCCCATGCCCCGTACGTTTCCCTAAAGTAACGCCACATTGTGGCGCCTACCGCACCGACCGGTGGGACTCCGCCATTAAATACTTCATGAAGATGCAGCGTAAGTAACCTCGATGAGACTCATCTGGTCTGCCTGCATTGCCTTTGCGGCGAAATGTTCAATGCGAACGCGCGGGATCGGCCGCGCCTATCAAAATCCCCTCGAAGGGGTCGTATATTTATATTTTGCCGCTGCGTGTGTAAGGAATAAAGGAATGGATATGCAATTTATCGATAGACCACAGCAGCGGGCCACATGGCGACACTGGAGTGTGCTTACCATGATCGGCTTGAGCGTTACATATTCATGGTTGTGGGTCTTGACGTATCGCCCCATGCACTCACCCGAAGCCGAAAGCGAAGCGGGGATCGAAACCGGCGCCTACCCACTGGATATCGTTCTCGAAACACAGCAACCGGACAACACGCCGCCACCGGCACTAGAAAAATCCCCGCCGCCGCGGGCAGCAACCTCAACAAGAGCACCGGCCGCCGCCGCTAAGCCGGTGGAATCCACGGCGCAGGTCACTATGACGGCGGAGCCGTTGGCCGCCGTGCCGGAGGTACAGACTCCAGTCCCCGCTCGGGAAATCCCGGCGCCGCCGCACAAGTCAGCCTCGATCGTGGCGGCCGTATTTAAACCGGCAGAGGCCGATGAAACACCGCAAAAAACGACTTCCGTAGAGGACACAGCAACGCAATCTGCTCCGGCGGACAGTCCACCCGTGCAGCCTGTTTCAACGGAAACCGCCGCAGCGGATGATGCCGTCAAGCCCAGCCCCCCTGAGCCGCAGGAAACGGCGAGTTTGAATCCCGTGCCCGTTTCACGCTTGACCCGCACGCCGGCGTTTGTGGACAAGGTCGTCCCGACCGATCCCAAAGATGTGCAAATTCCGCCGGGCGGTGTGCGCGTGACCGCGCGCATCACACTCGACGCAACCGCGGCGGTGCGCGACGTGCAAATCGACAAGAGCGGCGAGCCGCCGTTCGACGTGGCGGTCATCTCGGCGATTCACCGCAGCCGCTTCACGCCCGGTTACATCGGCGATCAACCGGTTGCGACCGTCTTCAACCAAACCTATCGCTTTCAGTTGCAGTGAAGAAGCGCGCGGTCCACTCGCTCAAAGGTTGCGCGCTGCCCGGCGTGTGTTTGCTGTTACTGCTGATGATCGCACGTCACGGGGTGGCGGCTGATACGGCCACCCTCCACGGCCGGGTGCTGCAGCAGGGCAACAACCGGCCCATCGTGGATGCGGTCGTGTTTGTGACCAGCGACGACCGCCTGTCGGCCACCGCCGATGAAGAGGGTTACTTCGATCTCGAGGTGCCAGGGCAAGGCAATTATACGCTGGGTGCGGTCGCGGTCGGTTACGCGCGGCCGGACCCCATCGTGGCATCTGCCGCCGCCGATACCACGTTCTATTTGGCCGCGGAAAATTCCAATCCCGACATTATCGTGTACCGCGAACGCAACCCCAGCCGGGTATCGAAAACCGTCATCACCAACGACAGCCTGCGCACCGTCGCGGGCAGCGCGGGCGATTTGCTGAAATCCTTGCAGGCATTTCCGGGTGTGGTGGCCGCCGACGACACGTCGAGCGCGCCTGCGATTCGCGGCTCGCGTCCCGAAGAAAATCTCTATTACGTCGATGGCCTGCCGGTCGGTTATCTGTTTCATCTGGGCGGCGTGGTCAGCGTGTTCAACAGTGATCTGGCCGATAACTTTAATCTGTATGCGGCCGCCTTCGGCGCGGAATACGGCGATGGCACCGGCGCGGTGATCGACGTGGCACTTCGCGATCCCCGCAGCGATCAGTGGCGGCGTAAATTCAATATCAGCCTGTTCAGCGCGGACGCCATGATTGAAGGGCCGGTCGCTGAAAACCAGTCCTTCTTTTTCAGCGCGCGCCGCAGTTACTTCGACTTGCTGGTCAAGCAGGTCAGCAAGCCCAGCGCAGGCGCAACCATCCAGGTGCCCAACTACTACGATTACCAGGGCAAATATATTTGGCGTGTGAGTTCCAGCCAGGTCCTCACCGGGCATGTGAGCGGCGCCGGCGATGCGATTGAATTTTCAGTGAACGAGCGCGGTGACCTGGCCGAACGAAAGCCCGAGCTGGTCGGCAGCTCCGATGTGAATCAGGGCTACCATTCGCAGGGGCTTACGCTCGCTTCGCAACTGGGCGCGGATGCCAGCAACCGTGTGTCGCTTGGACACATGCTCGAAACCAGCAACACCACCATCGGCACGTCCAAAGACAGCCATTTCGATACCGGCACCTTGTATCTGCGCGAGCAGTACAAGCAGCGGCTCAATCCGCGCCACGAAATCATGGCGGGTGTGAATTATAGCCAGCAGCTCGCGCGCGTGGACCTCGATCAAAAAAACTGCCCGCATGGGCCCGACTCCCGATCGAGCTGCGAGAAAGAAGATGCCCCCCGCTACCAATACAAAGACCAGTTCACCATGAACCTTTTGGAAATGTATGCGCGCGATCGCTGGCTTATTGTCAAGGACGTCAACCTCATTGGCGGCATGCGCCTGGCGCACGACGATTATCTTGCCGAAAGCTTCGCCGAACCGCGCCTGGGAGTGGAGTGGGACCTCGGCGCGCAAACGCTCGTGACCGCGGGCTGGGGCCAATACCATCAATTTCCGCCTTTGGATCGGGTGATCGCGGTGTTCGGCAATCCGGACTTGCGCCATATTCGCGCCCAACACAGTGTGCTGGGTATCGAACATACCGCCGCCCCCTGGTCATGGAAAGTCGAGGCTTACTATAAGGAGTACGAGGATCTGGTGGTTCCCGATGCCCAGCTCAATTACCGCAACAACGGCAGCGGCCATGCCTATGGCGTGGAGACGCTGGTTAAAAAAGCCGCCGGGCGCTGGTCGGGATGGACGGCGGTGTCGTTATCGAAATCGATCCGCCGCAACGGCGACAGCGGCCACTCGTACGCCATGGGCTACGACCAGCCGGTCAACATCACGACCGTGATCAACTGGCAGGCCGACGCGCACTGGCTGATTGGTATGAAATGGAATGCGCACAGCGGCATACCTTACTCGCGCCTGGTGGGTGTCACCGGCGACAATCCCAAGAAGGCCATCTTCGGTCCGATCAACTCGGCGCGCCTGCCGAATTATCATCGTCTGGATCTGCGTGCCGAACGCACTGTCCCGCACGACACCTGGCTGATGCGTTACTACATCGATATTTTGAACGTCTACAATCACAAAAACGTCGCAGGCTACCATTACAATGCCGACTACTCGGTGCGCACCACCGATTATCAATTGCCGTTGATTCCATCGTTCGGGGTAGAGGTGGAGTTTTAACGGACCACACCGTTATTAACTGCCGGGAGTCCGTCCGCGCAGTTGAAGTCAAGGTTCACCTGCCGCGTGCACCGCGCGAGCGATCTTGTACAATACCGCCTTCGCCCGATTTCCCGTCCGCATTTTTACTTGGAACCCGCATGCAACAATTACATTTGGGTCTTACCGGATTTACCTATCGCGATCTGTTTCACGCGCAGGGCTTACTGCGCCTCGACGCGGCATTTTTAGCCCAATTACACACGGCACAGCCTCAGCAGCACGCGGCGCTGAGCGCCTATCGTGACGGGACACAACAATTTAGCGCGCTGCAGGAAAGCGAATTGCTGCTGGCCTGCGCGCCTTTGCTTGAGGAGTTCACCGCCGCGCTGTTCGGCGTTACGCCGGAAGTGGAACTGTTGCGCAATGCGACCCTGGCGCACGATCCGGTGTTCGCATTCAAAAAACTCTTTGTGCAGCGCCGCGCGCGCCGCCGCTTGCTGGCCAAAGACGAGCTGCCGCCGTTTGCCGAACTAGACGCCTGGCTGAGCGGCAAGCTCGGCGAACCGCACGGCGATCGTGAACTCGCCATCGCAAAATTCGCGCAGCATCTGCTAACCGATGCGGAACAATTCAAAGACGACATCGAGCAATTAACACGCTGGTGCATCCTCGCGCTCACGCAGCCGGAAGGACGCGCCGCCACGCGCGGCTGGGTCAGCTTCAAACTGCCGCAGCCCACCGATCATGACAACCTCGTACCCCTGGTAAAAATTCCCGCCGACAGCATCGGCCGGATGCAAAGTCCGCCGCAGCACGCGCGTGCGCGCGACGGCTTCAAGCTCACCGATCCGCGCAGCAGTGCGCGCAGCGTGCAAGGCGAAGTGAACTACTGCATTTATTGTCATGACCATGCGGGTGATTTTTGCTCCAAAGGCTTCCCCGAGAAAAAAGGCGAGCCCGACAAGGGGCTGAAAAAAAATCCGCTGGGCGTCACCATGACCGGCTGTCCCTTAAGCGAAAAAATTTCCGAGATGCATGTGTTGAAGCGCGACGGCTTCAGCATCGCCGCGCTCGCCATGGTGATGGTGGACAACCCGATGTGCCCCGCCACCGGCCATCGCATTTGCAACGATTGCATGAAGGCTTGCATCTACCAGAAACAGGACCCGGTGAATATTCCGGAAATCGAAACCCGCGTGCTGACCGATGTGCTCGGCCTGCCGTGGGGTGTGGAAATCTACGACCTGCTGACGCGCTGGAATCCGCTGCGCCGCACGCAATATGTCATGAAGCCGTACAACGGTCTCAAGGTATTGGTCGCGGGCATGGGCCCGAGCGGCTTCACCCTGGCGCATCATCTGTTGCAGGAAGGCTGCGCGGTGGTGGGCATTGAAGGATTAAAAGTCGAGCCCCTACCCCCTGCGCTGATCGACCAGCCGGTGCATCGCTATGCCAGCCTGGTGGAAGACCTCGACACGCGCGTGATGACCGGCTTCGGCGGCGTGGCCGAATACGGCATCACCGTGCGCTGGGACAAAAACTTCCTGAAACTGATTTATCTGACGCTGGCGCGCCGCGCGCATTTTCAGGTGTTCGGCGGAGTGCGTTTCGGCGGCACCATCACAGTCGAAAATGCCTGGGAACTGGGCTTCGATCATCTTGCCATCGCGGTCGGCGCGGGACTGCCGCAAGCATTGCCGATACCCGGCTCGCTCGCACCCGGCATGCGCCAGGCCAACGATTTTCTGATGGGCTTGCAGCTCACCGGCGCGGCCAAGGAAAACAGTCTGGCGAATTTGCAAATCCGTCTACCCGCGGTGGTGATCGGCGGCGGCCTCACCGGCGTGGACACGGCCACCGAAGTGCAGGCGTATTACGTGGTGCAGGTGGAAAAAATACTGACGCGTTACGAGCAGCTCAAAACCGAATTCGGCGCGGACCACATTCACACGCGCCTGGATCTGCCGTCGCAGGAAATTCTCGAAGAATATTTACAGCACGGCCGCGCCGCGCGCGCCGAACGCGCGCAAGCATTGCAAGAACAGCGCGCCGTGAATTTCATTCCTCTGCTGCATGCCTGGGGCGGGGTCACGATTGCGTACCGGCGTTCGATCAACCATTCGCCCGCTTACACGCGCAACCACGAAGAAGTCAGCATCGCGCTGCAAGAAGGTATTTTCTACGCCGAGGGCTTGGAACCCAAGAGCGTGCGGCTGGACAAACATGGCCATGCCGAAGCGCTGCTGTGCGCGCGCGAGGACGGCAGCGAAGCCGTGCTGCCGGCGCGCGCGATATTAGTCGCGACCGGCGCCCGCCCGAACGTGGCGTATTCGTTCGAGCACAAAGAGCACTTCAGCAAGGAACATGGTTTTTACAAAACCTTCGGTATGCACGCGCAACAATTGCAAGCGATGCCGGTCGCGCCGCATTGCAAGGTCGATGAGTTCGGCGCGTTCACCTCTTACGAAAACGGCGACAAACGCGTCAGCTTCATCGGCGACACCCATCCGGTTTTCAACGGCAGCGTGGTGAAAGCGATTGCGTCGGGCTTGCGGATTTATCCGAAAATCATGCAGTCGTTCGGCGCGCGCGCGCAGCAACAAGGCGACGCGCAGGCCTATCAAGCTTTCCGCGCGCACATTGCCGACCAGTTGCAAGCGCGCGTGACCGCCGCCCGGCGCATCAATCCACAGGTGCTCGAACTCAAAGTGCGCGCGCCGCTGGCGGTGCAGCGCTTTCGTCCCGGCCAGTTTTTCCGTCTGCAAAATTTTGAAACTTACGCGCCGCAGGTGGCCGGCACGGACTTGCAAACCGAGGCTCTGGCCCTCACGGGGGCACAGGTTGACATTAACGCCGGGACCGTGTCGCTGCTGGTCCTCGAGAACGGCGCCAGCAGCCGTTTATGCGCCACGCTCAAACCCGGCGATCCGGTTTCCCTGATGGGGCCGGGCGGCGTGCGCACGCGCATCTCCGACGGCGTACCGGAAACCGTGATGATCGTCGGCGGGCCGCTGTGCGTGCCGCATATCATGGGCGTGGGTCCGGCCTTGCGCGCGGAAGGCAGCCGGGTCTTGTTCTTTGCCGTGTTCGAGACCGCGCAGGATATTTTTTACCAGCGTGAACTGGAACAAGCCGCCGACAGTATTATCTGGGTTACAAAAAGCGGCGCTGCGGCGGTTACGGGGCGCGCGCAGGACCGTGCCGTGAGCGGCGGTATCGTCGATGCGATTCAACGCTATGGACAAGGCGCCCTGGGAGAAGCGTCGATAAAAGTTCAAGACGTGGACCGTCTGCTGGTGATCGGCGATCCGTGCCTGATCCGCACGCTGCGCGATGCGCGTAAAAAAGAATTGCAGAGCTTATTCGTTAAAGGCCCGCAAGAAGTCATCGGCTCCATCAGCACGCCGATGCAGTGCATGCTCAAGGGCGTGTGCGCGCAATGCCTGCAATGGCAGATCGATCCCGCGACCGGCAAACGCACTAAGGCAGTATTCAGCTGTTCCTGGCAGGATCAACCGCTGGATATCGTCGACCTGGATAATCTCGATGAGCGGTTAGGGCAAAACCGTTTACAAGAGCGCCTGACGAATCTCTGGCTGGATTATTTATTCGCGCACGATGAAGTGTCACGAATATGACTTACCATCCGCGCGAATTGTCTAAGTTTTTATTCTTCCGCTCTCTTATCCAGAGGATTGCCATCCATGAAGTATTTGTCAGGTTCGAATCCCAGGGTTGAAATCGGCGCGCTGATTTTTCTGTTCGCCTGCGGTGCGGCACAGGGCGATCCTGCACCTCCGCCGCCGGTCGAACATCAACATACGCAAAGCCAGGATGCGGCGCCGCCCCCGCTGACGCAACCCGGCAACGGGATCTTCGGCGTGATTCAGGAAGCGCTGCGTAAACTCGAAGCCGATCCCGCCACCGACTGGAAAAAAGTCAACCTTGAAGCCCTGCGGCAGCACCTGCTCGACATGCGCCATTTCACCGAGGATGTCGAAGTGCTTGCGCAGAAACCCATCGAGAACGGCATCGAAATCACGGTGCGTGCCACTCTGCCCGCCGCCATCCCGTCGCTCGACCGCGCGTTCAATGACCATCCTAAAATCCTTAAAACCGAAACCGGCTGGGATATGACCGCGGCCAAGGACAAAGACAAATATAAATTACGTGTGACGACCGGCGATCCCGCCCAGGTGGACAAGGTGCGCGGGCTGGGCTACATCGGCATTATGGCCATGGGTAATCATCACCTCTTGCATCATTGGGCACTGGCGAAAGGGCAGGCGCCGCGTTAACGAGATTCGTTCCCGGCCGTGCTTGGCACCCTCGTTGCGAACGAATCGTTAAAGTGTCAAAACCACCGCCCCAAGGCGATTTCCTGTGGGTGACACATTGCCGCAATACCGCCTGAATCACTGAAAATCCTTGTCGTAATCCGTCTTTCCATTGCAGTCGCGGCGATTAAGGGTTATTAAATACAGCTCGCTTTCTTTGAGTCGCTTTGCTGTGCGAAACAAACTCAATTTACATGGGGATAAGCATGGGCCAAAAAGACTCAGTTACCAAAAAAAGCGTTGGACCGTCACCGCCTGATACCGAAGAGGAAATGACGCCCGCCGATATCCTGGTGGTGGACGATGACGAACATCACCGCCGCTTGCTGAATATTTACCTGGAATCCGAGGGCTACAGCGCGCGCGAAGCGGCGACCGGAGCCGCCGCGTTTACCTGCATCGCGCAACAGCGGCCCGACCTGATTTTGCTCGATGTGATATTACCCGACATCAATGGTTTCGAAATCACGCGCCAGTTGAAAACCGGCAAGGAAACCGCCGCGATCCCCATTGTGATGGTGACAGGACTTGACGACCGTGCGGCGCGCTTGCAGGGACTTGAAGCCGGAGCCGAGGATTTCCTGACCAAACCTATCGACCGGTCCGAACTGGTGGTGCGTGTACGCAATCTGCTCACGCTAAAACATTATGCGGATTTTTTACGCCATCATAATCGCCTGCTGGAACGCGAAGTCGATGAAAAAACCAGTCAGGTCCGGCAACAGTGCATCGCCACCGTCATGACACTCGCGCGCGCCGCGGAATATCGCGACGAAACCACCGGCGATCATGTCAATCGCATCAGTCACTACACCGTCGCGCTCGCGGAGCTTCTCGGTCTGAACAGCGAATTTCGCGACCAGATTTTTTACGCGAGTCCAATGCACGACATCGGCAAACTGGCGATTCCCGACCACATTCTGCTCAAGCCCGGGTTCCTGACCAAAAACGAATGGGCGATCATGAAAACGCATACGACGCTGGGCCGTGAAATTTTGATGAACCACAATTCACCGTACCTGGTGATGGGCAGCGACATCGCCGTGAGCCATCACGAATACTGGGACGGCACGGGCTACCCTCGCGGACTCAAAGGCGAAGCCATTCCGCTGGCGGCGCGCATCATGACAATTTGCGATGTGTACGATGGATTACGCAGCCGGCGTCCCTACAAAACCTCGAAGAGCCATACCGACGCGCTTGAGGTGATGTGCAACGGCGACCAGCGCATCAGCCCCTCGCAATTCGATCCGCAAATTTTCGACATGTTCATGACCCACCATACGCAGTTTGAACAAATCTACGTCGAATTTTCGCGCCGCGCGCCGGGTCATTAAGCGGTTGCGGCCACCTTCCCCGCCGGTTTAAAAACGCTTTCTGCACACGGGTCCGCGATTGACTAGAATAAGGGCGTGCCTATTCCGCAACTTCTTCCTCTCGATCTCGCTGCCGGCGTAATTCTTTGGTGGTTACTGCTGGGCGGCGCCGGCCTGCTCCTGCAACAGGCGCCAAAGCTCATCATTAATGCCGTGTTTCCGGCCGGGGCGGCGGGCGCTGCGCTGCTGATGATCGCCGGACTGTGGAGCCTGCCGCAAAGCCCCGATGTGATGGTCCTGGCGCTGGGTTTGCCGGGTGCGCCTTTTCATTTACGCCTGGATGCGCTGGCGGCATTCTTTCTGACGCTGCTGGGCGGCGTGACGGCCGGGGTGTCGATTTTTGCCGCGGGTTATTTCAGAAATTTTGCGGGCCACACCCTCGGCCTGTTGTGCCTGCATTATCACGTGTTCCTCGCCGGCATGGCGCTGGTGCTGCTTGCCGACGATGCTTATTTATTCATGCTGGCGTGGGAAGCCATGGCGGTGGCGTCGTATTTTCTGGTCACCACCGATCATGCGCTGCCGGAAATCCGCAAAGCCGGTTTTCTGTACTTCCTGATGGCCCACCTCGGCGCGCTGGCGATTCTGCTGTGTTTCGGACTTTTGCAGGGCGGCAACGGCGACTTCAGCTTCAGCGCATTGCGACATGCGAGCCTCGATTCCAGCGCGTCGTCGCTGGTGTTCGTGCTGGCGCTGCTGGGTTTCGGCGCAAAGGCCGGCTTGCTGCCGGTGCACGTGTGGCTGCCCGAAGCGCATCCGGCCGCACCTTCGCCGGTGTCGGCATTAATGAGCGGCGTGATGTTGAAAACCGCCATCTACGGGCTGTTGCGCATGAGCTTCGATTTGCTCGGTCAGCCGTTGTGGTGGTGGGGCGTGCTGGCGCTGGCCGCCGGTTTGGCCACGGCGCTGTTCGGTGCGATTTTCGCCGCCACCCAAACCGACATGAAACGGTTACTGGCGTATTCGTCGATTGAAAACATCGGCATCATCGTGGCCGGCATCGGGCTTGCGCTGATCTTTTTTTTCTACGGCATGCACGCGCTGGCGGCGCTCAGCCTCACCGCCGCGCTGTATCACTGCGTGAATCACGCGTTCTTTAAAAGCCTGCTTTTCTGCTGCACCGGCGCGGTATTGCATGCCACCGGCGAACGCAACCTCGGGCATCTGGGCGGCCTCATCCGTGTCATGCCGCGCGTTGCGGCATTTTCGCTGTTTGGCGCGCTGGCCCTTGCCGGATTGCCGCCCTTGAACGGGTTTGTGTCTGAATGGTTGCTCTTGCAAGCCTTCCTGTTGACACCTGGCCTGCCGCAGTCTTATCTCAACATGCTGATCCCCGCCGCCACCGGCGCACTCGCGCTGGCCGCGGCACTCTCGGCTTATGTGATGGTGAAGTTTTTCGGTGTGGTATTCCTGGGCCGGCACCGCGAAGCCCGGCTTGCCGAAGCACACGATATCGGCCGCTGGGAATTCTCCGGTCTCGCCTGGCTGACCACGGGGTGCCTGGTATTGTCAATATTACCGGTGGCGGTGATGTTGCAACTCGATCATGTCACCGGCAGTTTATTGCATGCCGAAATCGGCGCCAGCGCGTTACAAAACGGCTGGCTGTTTCTGACCCCGCTTGCGCCTGCGCGCGCCAGCTACAGCGCGCCGGTTTTTTTGCTGGTTATCATCGTGGCGGTACTGGTCACCGTGATCCTGGTGCATCGCCTGTATCACGCCCGCGTGCGGCGCGCGCCTGCGTGGGACTGCGGCTTTCCCGCGCAAACGCCGCGCATGCAGGACACCGCCGAAGGTTTCGGCCAGCCGATCCACCAGATCTTCGAGCCGTTTTTCCGTATCGAACGCCATTTGCCCACTCCGTTCGACAAGGAGCCGCGCTACCTCAAAATTTCCGAAGACCGCGTGTGGCACACATTGTATTTATCCGTGGCGCGCGGGGTCGAACGCGTCACCGCCGTGGTGGCCAAACTGCACCACGGGCGCATGGCCCTGTATTTAATGTATAGCTTCGTCACCTTGCTCGTGTTGCTGGCGTTCGTGCGATGACGCAAAGCTCCTTAAAGCCGCGCTGGCGGCGTTGGAGACCCCGATGAATACGCTGTATGGTATCGGGTATCAACTTTTAGAGTCGCTGATCGCCGTGCTGCTGGCGCCGCTATTATCCGGCTGGGTGAACCAGGTGCGCGCCTGGTTGCAAAACCGCCGTGGCGCGGGTGTGTTGCAACCCTATTACCTGCTGCGCAAACTGATGCACAAAGAAGCCGTGATCGCGCATAACGCCTCGTGGCTGTTCCGTATCGCGCCCTACATGGTGTTCGCATGCATGTGGCTGGCGGCCGCCATGGTGCCGCTCACCACCACCAACATGCCCTACTCCGCCGCGGCCGATGTCATCGCCCTGGTCGGCGTGTTTGCGTTGGCGCGCGTGTTCCTGGCGCTGGCCGCCATGGATACCGGCACGGCCTTCGGCACGCTGGGCGCGCGGCGTGAAATGCTGATCGCGTTCCTGGCCGAGCCGGCGCTGCTAATGGTGTTTTTCACCGCCTCGCTGATCAGCGAATCCACCGCGCTGACGACGATTGTCGAGACCCTCTCCCATAAAGACTTCGCGTTATTGATCTATCCCAGTCTGGTGTTCGCCGGTGTGGCCTTCATCATGGTCTCGCTGGCCGAGAACGCGCGCCTGCCGATCGACAATCCGGCCACGCATCTGGAACTCACCATGATCCACGAAGCGATGATTCTCGAATATTCCGCGCGCCACCTCGCGCTGATCGAATGGGCCACGAGCATCAAATTGCTGACCTACATCAGTATTGGTATCGCACTGTTTTTCCCCTATGGCATTGCGGACAGCGGCGACTGGGCGGCACTGCCGCTCGCATTGCTGATCGCCGCCGTTAAACTCGCCGCGGCCGGAGCCGCACTTGCGCTGCTGGAAACATACACGGCGAAAATGCGCATTTTCCGCGCGCCGGAATTTCTAGGCACGGCCTTCCTGATCGCGGTGATCGGCATGCTTACGCACTTCCTGCTGGAGCGCTGAGGTGAGCGGCTATCTCGGCAACATCGTCAATCTGCTCGCCGCCCTGCTGTTGCTGATCGCATTCGCGATGCTGGCGCAGCGCCGGGTGTTTTCATTAGTGCAACTGTTCGCGTGGCAAGGTTTCATTCTCGCCACCAGCACCTTCATCGTGGCCTACACCACGCAGCAAAATCATTTGTACTATTCCGGCGCGCTGACGCTGCTGCTTAAAGTCGGCGTGCTGCCCTGGCTGTTGCACCGGCTGATTCAACGCCTCAATGTGCAATGGGACGTGGAAACCTTGCTCAACATTCCCACCACCATGCTGGCGGGCATCGTGCTGGTGATTTTCGCCTTCAATCTGGCCGCGCCGATTACCGAACTGTCCGGCACCATCACGCGCAGCCTGCTGGGCATCGCGCTGGCGAGCGTGTTGTTGTCATTTTTGATGATGATCACGCGCAGCAAAGCGATCTCGCAGGTGATCGGCTTTCTCGCCATGGAAAACGGCTTGTTGTTCGCCGCCACCAGCGCGACGTACGGCATGCCGATGGTGATCGAACTGGGAATCGCCCTGGATGTGCTGGTCGCCACCATCATCTTCGGTATTTTCTTCTTCCGCATTCGTGAAACCTTCGACAGCCTGGAAATCCGCCACATGGAAAAGCTCAAGGAAGAGGACTAATGGAAATCCTGTTGCTGTTGAGCCTGCCTCTGTGCGGCGGCATGCTGCTCGCTTTGCTGGGTGC
Source organism: uncultured Gammaproteobacteria bacterium (assembly GCA_964532385.1). Taxonomy (GTDB): domain Bacteria; phylum Pseudomonadota; class Gammaproteobacteria; order SG8-11; family SG8-11; genus UBA6921. The sequence goes on from CAZHHW010000010.1 coordinate 23,451, forward strand.
CTGGCGCTATGCGCCGGAACTTAACACCGCTTGTAGTGCCGCCACCTTTGCCGCCGCCGCGACACTGGTTGGGCGCGTCATCGGCACGGGCCCGTATTCGGAATTCAACGCGTGGTTCTTTGTCGATTCTTTCAATGTTTTTTTAGTCGGGCTCACGGCGCTGGTGGGCCTCACCACGGCGCTATTTTCGCGCCCGTACATGCGCATCGAGACGCAGCGCGGCCGCCTCACGCCCAACATGACGCGCCTGTATCACAGCATGTATCAACTGTTCATGTTCGCGATGTTGCTGGCGCTGACCACCAACAACATGGGTTTGCTGTGGGTCGCCATGGAAGCCGCGACGCTTTCCACCGTATTGCTGGTCAGCTTGTATCGCACTCCCGCGAGCCTCGAAGCGGCCTGGAAGTATTTCATTTTATGCAGCGTCGGTATCGCGCAAGCCTTGTTCGGCACCATTCTGTTGTATTTCGCGGCGGAAAAAGTCCTGGGCGCGGGCGGCACCGCGTTGTTATGGACGCATTTGAATGCTGTCAAGACCCAGCTCGAACCCACGGTCATGTCGCTGGCCTTTGTATTTTTGCTGGTCGGCTACGGCACCAAAATCGGCTTGGTGCCGTTGCACAACTGGCTACCCGATGCGCATGCCGAAGGCCCGACACCGATCTCGGCGGTGTTGTCCGGCCTGTTGTTGAATGTCGCGTTGTATGCGGTGTTGCGCAGCAAAACTCTGGCCGACGGCGCACTGGGCGCCGGTTTTGCCGGGCAACTGATGATGGGTTTCGGCCTGCTCTCGGTCGTGGTCGCGGCATTCTTTCTGTCGCGGCAAAAAGACATCAAGCGCATGTTCGCCTATTCCTCGATCGAGCACATGGGCCTGATGACTTTCGCCTTCGGTATGGGCGGTGCGGCCGCCACATTCGCCGGACTGCTGCACATGACCGTGCATTCGCTCACCAAGTCGGCGATCTTTTTCGCGGTGGGTCACGCCACGCAAAAATCCGGCACCCAATTGATGGATAACATCCGGGGTCTGATCAAGACTAATCCCACCGTCGGCTGGGGCTTGATGCTCGGCACCCTGGCGATCCTGGGCGTGCCGCCGTTCGGTGTCTTCACCAGCGAATTTCTGATCATCACCACCGCGATGCACGAGCATGCGTGGGCCACGCCCCTGTTGTTGATTTCATTGGCGGTGGCGTTTGCTGCCGTGTTCGGCAAAGTGCAACCGATGGTGTTCGGAGAAACCAGCTTGCCGCGCCTCACGCCTGCACCGGCACTGCTGCCGGTGTTCGTGCATCTTGCGCTGGTGCTGTTGCTGGGTGTGTACGTGCCGCCGTTGCTGGCGCAGTGGTACCGGCAAGCGGCGGCGTTAATCGGGTAAATTTTCCACGGTATTATTTTTTCATGCCTCTATACCATTCTCAGGTGGCGGGTTCTCTTTTAAAAAAGGAACCTAGCAAGAGTAGCGTGCGCCGCGCGCACGAAATGGGTATGAGGTGCCATGAAGGCGATGGAAAGGAAGTGAGTATACTTGTTCACTGACAG
>CAZHHW010000010.1:25098-28513 GCA_964532385.1 uncultured Gammaproteobacteria bacterium
CGCGCCCTGTGGTTGCGCGCCTTGTTTCTTGAACTTGAACGCATCGCGAATCATCTGGGCGATCTGGGTTATCTGGGCAGCGATGCCGGTCTGACCTTCGGTTTCACGCAATTCTGGATTCTGAAAGAACAGCTCCTGCATCTGAACTCCACGATTTTCGCGCATCGTTACTTGATGGACTGCATCATTCCCGGCGGAGTGGCCACGGATGCGAACGCCGATCAGTGCGCCCTGCTGTTGCGCGAGTTGCACGCCTTGGAACAAACCGTCAACACCCTGCACACGATTTACGGCGAGCATGCCGGAGTGCAGGATCGTTTTCTTGCCACCGGCATCGTCACGCCTGCGCTCGCGGCACAATTGGGATTGACCGGTCTGGCGGGCCGCGCCAGCGCACAGCCGTGGGACTTGCGCGTGCAACAGCCATGTGTGCCCTATGATCAGCTCGAGGTGCGCATGGCGCTGCATCAACAGGGCGACGTGGCGGCGCGCGTGAGCGTGCGGTTTGCGGAAATCGCCGCCTCCCTGCGCATTATTGAACGTGTCTTGACATTAATCCCGGAAGGTCCGATTCATCACGATTTACCGGCGGCGGTCTCCGGCGCGCGCGGCGTGGGCTGGATCGAAGGCTGGCGCGGCGAAGTTTTCGTCGCTCTGCACACCGGCCGGCAGGGCGGGATTGCGCGCCTGCATGCACACGATTCCTCCTGGCAAAACTGGCCGTTGCTGGAACATGCGGTGATGGGCAACATCGTGCCGGATTTTCCGTTGATTAATAAGTCCTTCAATTTAAGCTACAGCGGGCATGACCTGTAATGTTCAAGATCATCAATTTAATTGTCAAAAACGGCATCCTGTCGGACAGCGTTCCGCTGCCGGACCCGGCTTTACGCACCGGCGTGCCGCAATTGCAAGCCGAAATTCTCAAAACCTTCGGGCGCGCGCTCACCATTCGCCATGTCGATGCCGGTTCCTGCAACGGTTGCGAGCTTGAAATCCATGCGCTCAATAATGCCTATTACAATATCGAGGGACTGGGCATCAAATTCGTCGCCAGCCCACGCCATGCGGATCTGTTGCTGGTGACGGGTCCGGTCTCGAAACATATGGAAAGCGCGCTTAAAAGCGCCTATGCCGCTACACCCGCGCCCAAGCTGGTGATCGCGGTGGGTGATTGCGGTTGCGATGGAGGCGTCTTCGGCGAAAGCTACGCAAGCTGTGGTCAAGTTGCGAACGTCATTCCGGTCGACGTGGCCGTGCCGGGCTGTCCCCCGGCGCCGGCGGCCTTACTGCAAGGGATATTGACCGCCATCAGTACAATAAAAGATTAAGGAAACACCGATTGATTTATTTTTCTGGGAACGCGAGCATCCCGCTCGCTGTGTTGCGGGCAAGATGCCCGCGCTCCCGGGGTTTGATGCAGGCCGGTGGGTTGTTCAAGAAATAAAAAGATTAACGATTTAATCGGCGTTTCCCTAACAGCCGCCGTCCTGCGATAAGCCTAAATGTTTTGCCGGCCAACCGATTCCGCATAGCGCGTCGGGGTAGTGACGATCGACCCAGGTTTCAATATCGCGCACTTGCCGTTTGGGCACGTCCACCATCAGCACGATCTCGCCCTGCGCAAGCGCTCCCGAGAATTCATTAAGCTGGGTGTCCGGAATATAGAACGCAAACAGCGCGCCCATGACACAGGTGGTAACCATCAGCGCCAGCGTAAACACGGCCCAGGTAGAATGTATGCCAGTCAATTCCAGAATAAATCCGAGCGACGAAAGTGCGAACAGAATCAAATTGATCTTCCACAGATTCCACTCGATTTTCCATGCCACATCATTGCCCGGAGCAAGCGCCGATTTGGGCAATGCGGACAGGTTGACTTCATCACGCGCCAGAGCGTGAATGTGGCCGTGAGGAATACCAAAGCGTTCAATTTCAGTGGTGAGCTCGGCAGCTCGTGCGGGATTAGGCACGACAAAAAAAAGTCTCCTTAACATATTAAATCTCCTTTTAATTTCCAACACCAATCTTCATCAACCCTGATCCGTGCTGCAAACAGCCGAATTCATGACATGCAGAGAACGGGAGAGTTGAACGTTACGAATTATGCCTGTCTGCCTCTGTGCGCCAACGCACAGTCGGAAGGACATGGAGGTTTTTTAAAAACAGTTTATACCTGCAACGGATTGAAGCTTTCCAAAATTAACGGCAGTATACCGGTCGAATTCATCCATAAATAATCGCGACAGCTTGCCTGCATCACTTGCAGACAGGTTTAATTCTTACTTCAACACAGGACACCTCAATGGAACGACGCGCATTTCTGAAACAGGCGGGATTTGGACTGGCGGCCGGTGCCAGTGTTATTTCTCCGCCGGCAAGTGCGGAAAATCTGCCGGAATTAAAATGGCGGATGGCTTCGAGTTTTCCAAAAAGTCTCGACACGATCCATGGCGGCGGCGAAAAATTCGCCAAACGCATTGAACAGCTCACGCAGGGGAAATTCCAGATCCGCGTGTTCGCTCCCGGCGAAATCGTGCCCGGCCTGCAGGTGCTGGACGCGGTGCAAAACGGTACCGTGGAATGCGGCCACAGCGCCGGTTATTACTATGTCGGCAAAAACAAGGCGTTCGCCTTCGATACCGCGCTGCCGTTCGGCTTCACCGCGCGCCAGCAGAACGCATGGTTTTACTACGGCGGCGGGCTGGACCTGCTGCGCGAATTCTACAAAGGCTACAACGTTATTAACTTTCCCTGCGGCAATACCGGCACGCAGATGGGCGGCTGGTTCCGCAACGAAATTAAAAGCCTCGCCGATTTCAAGGGCGTGAAAATGCGCATCCCCGGCATTGGCGGCGAAATCATGTCAAAACTTGGCGCTGTGCCGCAGTCGCTCTCCGGCGGCGACATTTATCCCGCGCTGGAAAAAGGCACCATCGATGCGGCCGAATGGGTTGGTCCGCACGACGACGAAAAGTTGGGTCTCTACAAGGTGGCCAAGCATTACTATTATCCCGGTTGGTGGGAAGGCGGCGTGACCTTGTCCGCCTACATCAGCCTGAAGGAGTGGGACAAATTACCGGAATTCTACAAACAGTGCATCACCGTGGCCGCCGCCGAAGCCAACCTGCACATGCAGGCCGAGTACGACGCGAAGAACCCCGCCGCGCTGGGCCGCCTGCTGCAAAGCGGCGCGGTGCTGCACCAGTACCCGAAAGATTTAATGGAAGCCGCCCTGAAAGCCGCCAACGAAATCTACGACGACGAAACCGGTAAAAACCCGGCCTTCAAAAAAATCTTCGACTCCTGGAAACGCTTTCGCAACGACGAGTTTCAATGGTTCCGGATCGCCGAGGCGACTTACGCGAACTTTGTTTATAACAATGTGAAGTGAGGCAGGAACGTTTCAAATGGG
>CAZHHW010000010.1:28613-53356 GCA_964532385.1 uncultured Gammaproteobacteria bacterium
GATTCGACTTCGCGCTAAGGTTAAGTACCTCTGCGAACACCTAGCGGCGATCACTACAGTGTGATCGCCTCTTACACCCATACAAGTCATTCAAACGGATGCCGCAGCACGATGGTGTCTTCGCGATCGGGGCCGGTCGAGACAATATCGATCGGGGTTTCGGTGATGTCTTCGATGCGCTTTAAATAAGCACGCGCATTGGCGGGTAGATCGTTGTACTTGCGCACGCCAACGGTGTTTTCTTTCCAGCCCGGCATGTCGATGTAGACCGGTTCGCAGCCGGCGTAGCCATCGGCGCCGACCGGCGGCGTCATGCTCACAACGCCGTTGCGGCGGTAGCCGATGCACACGCTGATGGTGTCGATACCGTCGAGCACGTCGAGTTTGGTGATGCAAAGACCGGATACACCGTTCAATTGATTGGAGCGGCGCAGCATCACCGCGTCGAACCAGCCGCAGCGGCGCGGCCGCCCGGTGGTGGAGCCGAATTCATGGCCTTTTTTCGCGATGTATTGGCCGGTGTCGTCGAACAGTTCGGTCGGGAACGGCCCGGAGCCCACGCGCGTGGTGTAAGCCTTGGTGATGCCCAGCACATAGTCGAAACAGGTGGGGCCCACACCACTGCCGGCGGAAGCGCCGCCCGCTACGGTGTTGGACGAGGTGACAAACGGATAGGTGCCATGGTCAATGTCAAGCAGCGCGCCCTGCGCGCCTTCGAACAGCACGCTTTCGCCGGCGCGCTGCTGCTGGTAAATCAGTTCGGGAATGTCCGCGACCATCGGCTTGATGCGCTCACCCATTGCCAAGGTTTCATCCAGCACCTGCTGGAAGTTGACGGTCTGCGCTTTGTAATAATGCTGCAACATGAAATTATGGTAGTCGAGCACTTCCCCGAGCTTTGCGGCAAAACGCTCACGGTGGAAAATATCGCCCAGGCGCACCGCGCGGCGTGAAACTTTATCTTCGTAGGCCGGTCCGATGCCGCGACCGGTCGTGCCGATCGCATTATTGCCCTTGGCGCGTTCACGCGCTTGATCCAGCACCTGGTGGTACGGCAACACCAGCGGCGCCGCTTCACTGATACGCAAACGTTCGCGCACCGGCACGCCGTTGCTTTCCAGCGTATCCATTTCATCGAGCAGCGCCTTGGGAGAAAGCACCACACCGTTGCCGATCAGGCACAGCGAATTCGCACGCAAGATGCCGGACGGAATAAGATGCAACACGGTCTTCTTGCCGCCGATGACCAAGGTGTGTCCGGCATTATGCCCGCCCTGAAAACGCACCACGACACGCGCGTGTTCGGTGAGCAGATCGACGATCTTGCCCTTGCCTTCATCGCCCCATTGGGTACCGATAATGATTACATTTTTGCCCACGGCTTAAGCTTCCTCTTTTAATACGACCCAGTCATTGCCTTGGAGCCGGAGCACCCGGTCGCAATTCATCGTATGCGCGTTTCCGATCTGCCCGGGAAGTCCGCACACCACACGCTCCCCGGACGCGCGCAAGCGCGCAATCGCCATCGTGAGCGCGCTGTCATCCAGCGCCGGCGCAAAAATGCCGCGCACTGGCACCATGGGGCGCGTACTCAGTGCGATTAAGGTTTTCAAATCCGCGCTGAATCCTGTGGCCGGACGCGCACGCCCAAAAACTTTACCAATATCGTCGTAACGGCCGCCGCGTGCAACTTCCTGCCCATGGCCCGGCACGTAAGCGGCAAATACCACGCCGGTTTGATATTGATAACCGCGCAATTCCGCCAAATCAAAATACAGCGCACAGGGATGTGCGGGAACGGCCGATGTCGAGGTATCGCTCTGCTGTAATTGCCCGGCGATATGTTCCAGGTCATCCAGCGCATCGTGCACGGTGCGGGGCGCGGCCTGTAATGCAGCGCGCGCTTGCGGCAAAATTTCCGCACCCCCGTTCAGGTCGATCAACTGCGCGAGCATGTTTTTTGCCTGGGCGTTTGCGACCGGAGCAAGCAAATCGTTAATCTCGGTACGTGCTTTACGTTGCAATGCATCAAACAGCTCCGCTTCTTGCGGTGCAGTCAACCCGGCATGCCGCGCCAAACCGCGAAAAATAGCCACGTGGCCTAGATCGATATGAATTTCCTGCGTGATGCCGACAACGCGCAGCATCTCCAACATCAGGCGAATGACTTCCAGGTCGCTCGCCGCGCCGCTGTGTCCGTACAGTTCGGCGCCCACCTGCATCGGGCTGCGCGATGCATCCGCGCCATCCGGCCGCGTGCGCAATACCGTACCCAGATAACACAAGCGCACCGGTTCATCACGACGCAAACGATGCGCGTCGATACGCGCCACTTGCGGTGTCATGTCGGCACGCACGCCCATCAAACGCCCGCTCAGTTGATCGGTGAGCTTGAAGGTCTGTAAATCGAGGTCGGTACCGGTGCCGGTCAGCAGCGAATCCAGATATTCGATGAACGGGGTGATGACCAGGTCGTAACCCCAACGCTGAAAAATGTCGAGAACATCGCGCCGCACGCATTCCAAGACATGCGTTTGCGGCGGCAAGACTTCATCGATGCCTTCCGGCAATAGCCAACGTTCGGTACCCACGATCCTGGAAACCTCAATTCTGTACCAGATACAACAGCACTACTCCTGCGATCATGCTCACCAGGCCGGTGATGCGCATGGTGCGGTCATCCGTTTGCGCCATCATGGTTAACGCTTTACGCATGGCGTCGGGTTTCAGAAACGGAATGATGCCTTCGATCACCAACATCAATGCCGCCGCTACCCCAATCACATCCCAATCAATCATCACGCCTGCGCCTTCATCCAGCGATTTTAGAACCATACCCCGGCGCTGCAGTAAAACATTGCACGTTAACGGCGTGAGCCTTTTGCACTATTGAAGTATTTAAAGAAATCCGAATCCGGCTTCAGCACAATAATGTCGGAACGTTCGCCAAATGATTTCTTGTACGCGGTGAGACTCCGGTAGAACGAATAGAACTCGGAGTTCTTGCTGAACGCCTTGGCATAAATTTCGGACGATGTGGCATCGCCTTCACCGCGCATGCGTTCCGCATCACGATACGCTTCGGCGAGAATCACAGTCCGCTGCCGGTCGGCATCGGCGCGAATTTTTTCGGCCGCTTCCGCACCGCGCGAGCGCAGGTCTTTGGCGACGCGCTGCCGCTCCGCTTCCATGCGCTGATACACCGAGTTGCTGATCGAAGCGGCGTACTCGATGCGGATGATGCGCACGTCGACCACCTGAATGCCAAGCTCTTTGACCAGCTTGTTCGCCTGCACGGTCAGCAGATCCATGATTTGCGCGCGCTCACCTGAAATGACTTCCTGAATGGTGCGTTTGCCGAATTCATCGCGCAGACCATTCTTGATCAACTCAGACAAGCGTTGATTGGCATTGGCCACTTCACCGCCGGTCGCGGTGAAAAAGCGCGCCACATTCTCGATGCGCCACTTCACGTAAGAATCGACCAGCACGTTTTTCTTTTCGGAGGTCAGATATTCTTCCGGCTCCGAATCCAAGGTCAGCACGCGGCTGTCAAACTTGCGCACGTTTTGAATCATCGGAATTTTAAAGTAAAGACCCGGCTTGAAATCGTCGCGCACGATTTCGCCGAACTGAAACATCACCGCGCGTTCGCGTTCCGAAACGGTAAAGACCGAGCCCACCAGAAGCGCGAGCAGGGCCGCCAAACCGATCAGTCCAAACAATGTTTTCTCGCTCATTAACGGGTCTCCCGGCTGCGTAAACGGTCGCGTTGTTCACCCACGGCGGAGCGGGTCGCGGCATTGTCCGATGGCGCCGCGGCGGGCGGCACTGAATCAGGAAACGCGCTTGATGTCGAAGCGCTGGAGCCTGAACCACCGCGGGATTCGAGGAATTTATCCAGAGGCAAATACACCATATTGTTGTTGCCCGGCATGTCGACCATCACTTTGCTGGTGGAGCCCAGCACCGACTCGACCATTTCGAGATACAAACGCTCGCGGGTCACAGTCGGCTCTTTTTGGTATTCGGCCAGGACTTTGGAAAAACGCACCGCTTCACCTTCGGCATGCGCGACGACACGCGACTTGTACGCGTTGGCGTCTTCCAGTTGGCGGGCGGCCGCACCGCGCGCCTTGGGGATGATGTCGTTCGAATAGGCTTCGGCTTCGTTCTTCAAACGCTGTTCGTCTTCGCGCGCCTTCACCGCATCTTCAAACGCCGAGCGCACCTGCTCCGGCGCACGCGCGCCCTGCAAGTTGACACTGGTGACGACCAGGCCGGTTTGATACCGGTCCAGGATTTGCTGCACCATGACTTCGGCGCGTTGACCGATTTCGCCGCGGCCTTCGGTAATGACGAAGTCCATTTTGCTCTTGCCGATGATTTCACGCAGCGCGCTTTCCATCGCTTGGCGCAGGGTAACATCGGGGTCCGCCACGTTGAATAAATAATCCTTGGCGCTCTTGACCTTGTATTGCACCGACATTTCCAGATCGACGATATTTTCGTCTTGCGTCAACATCAAGGTGCCATGATCGCCGGCATTGGCACTGCGTGCCCCGGCGTGACTGCCGATGTCGGATTTTTGAATGCGCGAAACATCGACGGTCTCGACGGTTTGTATCAGGCGCGGATACCAATGCAAACCTGGCCCGGTGGTTTCTTTGTAGGCGCCGAATTGCAATACCACCGCCTGCTTGCCTTCTTCCACCGTGTACAAACCGGAAAACGCCCATGCCACCACGATGACCAAGGCCACCAGCGACAACAGCTTGTTGATGTTGTCGGGTGAAGAGGTGCCACGTCCACCCGGGCCCGAGCCGCCGAACACGCCGCCAAGCCGGGCTTGAATTTTTTTCATTAACTCGTCGAGGTCGTTCGACGCGGCACCTTTATTATTACCGCCACGACTACCCCAGGGGTCTTTGTCCCCTTTCCCACCCGGTTCATTCCAGGCCATGAAGAGCTCCGAAGGCTTGTTATTGTGTTGTCGCGTAACGCGAGGATTGGTTCAAACAAAAAGGAAGCTGGATTTTAGGGGGCTTAAGCGGCGCCCGCAAGGCGTTTCGCGTCAGGCGTCACGATCATCGTTTCAGAAAAATCCGCGCTGCGTCGCAACGCGGCAAAATTAGCGCTGTCGATTTCAAGTTCGAGCAGCAGCATATTGTCGCTGGTCACGCGTTCGGATTGCACATGACTCGTAGCGTAAATCGCCGCCCGCAAGCGCCCCGCGCTCAGCGGCAGACACAAGCTGATGGTTTGCATGCCGCTGCTGAAGAATTCCGCCACCGCGGCGCGCAGCAAATCCATCCCCGCGCCGGTGACCGCGGAAACCCACACGCGCCGGATATTGCCCTGCGCATCGCGTTCGACATGCGCTTGTTGCTCAGGCAACAAGTCGATTTTGTTAAACACTTCGATCTGCCGCACGTGCTGTGCGCCGATCTCATGCAGCACCGCGTTCACTTGTTCGATGTTGGCATGGCGTTGCTCGCTGTGCGCATCCACCACATGCAGCAACAAACCCGCCTGCGCGGTTTCTTCGAGTGTGGCTTGGAACGCCGTGACCAGCGAATGCGGCAAATGCCGGATGAAACCCACCGTGTCGGCAAGAATCACCGCACCCGCATTCGGTAAATCCAAACGCCGCAGGGTTGGATCGAGCGTGGCGAATAATTGATCCGCCGCGTACACCTGCGCCGCCGTAAGCTGATTAAACACACTCGACTTGCCGGCGTTGGTATAGCCGACCAGCGACACGGTGGGGATCGGAATTTTATTGCGCGAATTGCGATTCAGTCCACGGCGTTTACTGACCTTGTCCAAGCGCTGATTGACTTGCTTGATGCGCTGACGCAGCAGACGCCGGTCCAATTCGATCTGGGTTTCACCCGGCCCGCCGCGCACACCGATTCCGCCGCGTTGACGTTCCAAGTGCGTCCAGCCGCCCACCAGACGCGTGGATAAATGTTCCAACTGGGCCAACTCGACCTGCAAGCGCCCTTCGTGCGAACGGGCACGTTGCGCAAAAATGTCAAGAATCAAGCCGGTGCGATCCAGTACATGACACTGCAACTCGCGCTCGATATTGCGCTCTTGCGACGACGACAGCACATGATTAAACAGCACCACTTCGACGTGATGCTCAAGCACCAGGGCGTGAATTTCATGCAGTTTACCGCTGCCGATCAAAAATTTCGGATTCGGCTCGCGCAATGACGCAGTGAGCGTCGCCACCGGTTCAAACCGGGCAGACAGTGCCAGTTCGCGAAATTCTTCGAGCTCTTCGCCTTCCGCGCCGCTGGTAACAACGACGTGCACCAACAGGGCGCGGCGGCCGGTTTGATTAGGCCGCTCAAACAACGGAACACACCTCCGGCCGCGCGCCTGGCGGGTTATGCATTCCCGGCTTCCGGCGGCGTGTCGGTCTCTTCATCACCTGCCAATTTCACATTACGTGCGGGGACAATGGTCGAAATGGCGTGCTTGTACACCATCTGATTTACCGTGTTACGCAGCAGCACCACGAATTGATCAAACGATTCCACCTGGCCCTGCAACTTGATTCCATTGACCAGGTAAATAGACACCGGCACCCTCTCTTTACGCAACGCATTCAAAAAAGGGTCTTGTAGCGATTGCCCTTTTGACATGGGTAGTCTCCTATTGTTATTTGAGATAAGTAATTGTTTTAGTATGACCGGATTGCCGCTCCGGCAAAACATCCTTGTCGTGGCTACCGCAATGGGAGTCTTGCGTCATCCCCGTAACCAAATTCAGTGTAGCACAAGGCATTCAGCCACTTCAGACGCAGTGCCGGCCAATTGGTTCCACACTCGTTAGGATAAAGACTAAAGGCTCTGGGGCATTTAACTTGGATATCGATAACGCACTGCATTCGACCTGCGGTTGCAGGTAAAACCCGCCTTCGAATGCACCAATGTGATCCCTACCGTTAGGGCCTATGGCCCCAAGTTTTACCCTGTCACGACGATAATAATGCTCAAGGTGCGTGCGTTTTTATGTCATCGGTCATTGGGTCATTTCGAGGAGAATTTATGCGCTTCCGTTATGCGGTATTGATGATTATTTACGTCCTGTTCAATGGTTCAGCCCACGCGGCGTGGCTTTTAACCTCGCCCCCGCGCGAAAAAACCGACGAAGCACAGGAAATGTATGGAAAACTGGCCGTTTTTCTGTCTGAGCAAACCGGCGAACAAATCGTCTACGAACATCCGCAAGGCTGGATTGAATATGTCAATAACATGCGCTCCGGAAAATACGACATTGTGTTCGATGGTCCGCATTTCGCCGCCTGGCGCATCAAGCACCTGAATCATATTCCGCTGGTAAAGTTACCGGGCTCACTGACATTTGTAGTGGTTGGTAAGCGCAGCGATACCAAGCTCAATAAACTCAGCGACTTCATTACCGGCGGCTGGTGCGGATTGCCGTCGCCCAACCTCGCCACCATGGCGGTGATGACGCAGTTCAACAACCCCGTCAAACAACCTGACTTCATCGAGATTCAAGACGTCAACAATATCATCCCGGCGCTCAAAAGCGGACGTTGTCGCGCCGCCGGATTGCTGGACAAGTTTTACAAAAAATCCAGCGAGGAAGACAGGAAGGATTTGAAAGTGATTTATACCAGTCCGACCTACCCCGACCAGACGATTACGGTAAGCACCCACATTAACCCGGCGGCGCGTGAAAAAATCGTTGCGGCATTGACCACTGAAACCGGCGTTCCGGCGGCGAAAGTATTACTGGATAAATTCGCCAAGAATTCCACGCACTTTGTGCGCGCACCTGCACCGGAATATGAAGGTCTAGAAGATTTACTCGAAGGCGTGATCTGGGGTTGGTAGGGCGAGAACATCCTCAACTGCCCGGCTATTCCTGTTACGCAAGTGCGCGCCGCAAGAATATGTCAAGCTCAGGTTCGATCCCCGTCCGGTAAGGATCGAACACCTGCGCATCGGATTCCGCGCGCAACCAGGTCAATTGACGCTTGGCCAATTGACGGGTAGCGATCACCGCGCGCTCGATCATTCCCGCCCGGTCACCCCGGCCATCGAGAAACTCCCAGACCTGGCGATAGCCCACCGCACGCATTGACGGCACTTCGAGGTGCAGATCGCCACGCGCACGCAGGGTTTCCACTTCCTCGATAAATCCGTTGCGCAGCATGTGTTCAAACCGCAGCGCCACGCGGCGGTGGATTTCAGTACGGTCGTTCGGGACCAGCGCAAGCTTGATGACGCGGTACGGCAAGTCGTCCACCTGCTGCGGAAAATGGTCTGTCAAAGCACGCCCGGAAAGTTCATAGACTTCCAGTGCGCGCTGAATGCGCTGCGGATCGTTCGGATGAATACGTTGCGCGGATTGTGGATCAACCTGCGCCAGTTCAGCATGTAACACCGCCCAGCCTTCCGCGTGCGCGCGCGCTTCGATGCGCGCACGCACTTGCGCATCGGCCACCGGCAGACTGGACAAGCCGCGTTGCAAGGCGCGGAAATACAGCAGGGTGCCACCCACCAATAACGGAATGCGTCCGCGCGACCCGATCGCGGTCATCACACGCAGTGCATCGGCGCGAAAACGGCCCGCCGAATACGCATCGGCCGGATCGCAAATATCGATGAGATGGTGCGGAATCGCGGCAAGAATTTCGCGGCCCGGTTTGGCGGTGCCGATGTCCATGCCGCGATACACCAGCGCCGAGTCGACGCTGACGATTTCAAACGGAAATTTGTTCGCCAAGGCCAGGGCCAGATCGGTTTTGCCGGTCGCCGTGGGCCCCATCAGGAACACCACCGGCGGCAAGGACGCGCTTGCTTGCACAGTATTTTCTACAGTTTTCGTTCGAGAATCAGCGCGTTTTCACGGCCTTTATGATCGGGATAGTAATCCTTGCGAATACCGACATCCTGAAAACCCAGCGCATGATACAGCTTGAGGGCTTTAGTATTCGATGGGCGCACTTCCAGAAATACCGCGGCGGCCTGGTGCTGCCGTGCCAGCTCCAGCAGATGCAACAACATTTGACTGCCCAGACCGCAACCTTGCTGTTCCGGTGCCACGCACAAATTCAAGATGTGCGCTTCGGCGGCGCCGATCGACATGACCGCGTAGCCTGCAATCCGCTCGTCCACGCTGTACACCCAGCAGCAATAGCCGACATGCATGCAATCGCGAAAAATCCCTTCGCTCCATGGAAACGGATACACACGGTGTTCGATCTCCATGATCGCCTGGATATCACCCAGGTGCATGGGACGCAAGGCATCTGATATTGACTTGGTCACGGCGCTCATAAATTTTCGTCCGCTGACGGTTACGTTACGGCCAACATTCCAGACAACAAGCCACGCGCAAAACGCAGATCATCCCACGCTTTACGTTTTTCCGCCGGTGACCGCAGCAGATAGGCGGGATGATAAGTGACTACCAATGGAATCCCCCCGTAACTGAATTGCCGGCCGCGCAACTTGCCTATAGTTATATCGGTTCGTAACAGGTTTTGTGCAGCAATGCGCCCGACGGCAAGAATGAGCTTCGGTTGCACCAATTCGACCTGGCGCCTTAAATAGGATTCGCATTGCTCCACCTCGCCCGGTTGCGGATCGCGATTATTCGGCGGACGGCATTTAAGCACATTGGCGATGTAGACCTCTTCACGTTGCAGGCCGATGGCGCGCAACATTTCATTGAGCAATTTTCCGGCTCGTCCGACAAACGGTTCTCCTTGCCGGTCCTCGTCGGCCCCCGGCGCTTCGCCGATCACCATCCATTGGGCATTAATATTGCCAACACCGAACACGGTTTGAGTGCGTGTACCGTGCAGCCCGCAGGCGGTGCATTGAGCAACCCGTTGTTGCAGTTCCGTCCAGTCAAGCAAGGCGATCTCTTGCTGTTTTGCCGGTCCTGAAATTACTGGCATTGATGCCGCAGGCAGCGGTGCGGCGGCCGCAGATTCCGCCGTAGCCGCCTCCGGTGTATGGCGCGCCGTCCACATCTGAATACCCAAGGCATTCAAATAATAGGTTCGGCGCTGGACCTCGTTCATAGTGATTGCACCAAAAAATCAGATCTGCTGCGGATGGGCGCGCTGCTCCGGCGCGAGAATCTTGTTCAACGCATTAATGTAGGCTTTGGCCGACGCGATCACAATGTCGGTATCTGCCCCCTGCCCATTGACGATGCGCCCGCCTTTTTCAAGCCGCACTGTTACTTCGCCCTGCGAATCGGTACCGGTGGTGATGTTGTTGACCGAGTAAAGCTGCAATTGCACGCCGCTGTTCACGATCACTTCCAGCGCCTTGAACGACGCATCCACCGGGCCGCTGCCCGGCGAGCTGGCGCGTTTTTCTTCGCCATTCACGCGCAGCGTCAACTGCGCCACGGGAGTTTCGCCGGTTTCGGAACACACTTTAAGCGCCACCAGATGCATGTGCTCGTTCTCGGCTTCCAGATCGGCTTCCGTCACCAGCGACTGCAAATCCTCGTCGTAGATGTCGTGCTTCTTGTCGGCGAGTTCCTTGAAGCGCGCAAATGCATCGTTCCAATTTTCCTCGGCTTCGAAGTTGACCCCTAACTCTTTCATGCGGGTCTTAAATGCATTCCGCCCCGAATGCTTGCCCAACACCATCCGATTGGCCGACCAGCCGACATCCTGCGCACGCATGATTTCGTAAGTTTCGCGGTTTTTGAGCACACCATCCTGATGAATACCGGATTCGTGGGCAAACGCGTTCGCACCGACAATCGCCTTGTTGGGCTGCACCGCAAAGCCCGTGATACCCGAGACCAGGCGGGAGGCGGCAACAATATGCGTCGCATCGATATGCGTATCGCAACCAAAAATGTCTTGACGTGTACGCACCGCCATCACCACTTCTTCCAGCGACGCATTGCCCGCGCGCTCGCCCAGGCCATTGATGGTGCATTCGACCTGGCGGGCGCCATTGAGCACCGCCGCCAGCGAATTGGCCACCGCGAGTCCCAGATCGTTGTGGCAATGCGTGGACCACACCGCTTTATGCGCATTCGGCACGCGTTCGATCAGAGCCTTGATGCGTTCGCCCCACGCGTGCGGGATGCTGTAACCCACGGTGTCGGGCACGTTAACGGTGGTGGCGCCCGCCGCAATCGCGGCTTCGAATACGCGGCACAGAAAATCCAGATCGGAGCGCACCGCGTCTTCGGCGGAGAATTCCACATTGTCGGTCCATTTGCGCGCCCACTTGACCGCTTTGACCGCCTGCTCCAATACCTGATCAGGACGCATGCGCAGCTTTTTTTCCATATGAATCGGGCTGGTGGCGATAAAGGTATGAATGCGGCCCGAAGCCGCGCCTTTGATCGCTTCACCCACGCGATTAATATCGCCCTCCAGTGCACGCGCCAAGCCGCATACCGTGCTTTCCTTGATGGCGTCAGCGACGGCTTTTACCGACTCAAAATCACCATTCGAGGCGGCTGGGAAGCCGGCTTCGATCACATCCACACGCATCTTTTCCAGCAACTTGGCGATGCGCACTTTTTCATCGCGTGTCATGGAGGCGCCGGGACTCTGCTCGCCGTCGCGCAAGGTGGTATCAAAAATAATCAATTGATCGGTCATGACGTAAGCTCCTCGTAACACTCGGCGCGCGGCGCAGATGCAGGCGCAGCATGCCCCGAGCTATAAATTAGTTCAAGAGTTGCAACGCTGTGGAGCGTTGCGCTGGGAAATCGGATGAGGTACTGCGAAAGGTGTCTGCCCTACGGCAGACGCAGCAGGAACAGCGAAGCAAGAATGGCGGGCACGCCAATCAGGTATTGGGTACGAAAAGGAGCTGTGTGTCCGCGCAACGTCGTCATGACGTTAACTATAACGGCAGCCGTCACTAAATTCCAAGCAATTGTTTACGGCGTTTTTCCGCTGTTGTCGTCCGGCCCGTGATGCAGCTTGCGTGCGGCGCGTTTTTCGCGCCGGTGCTTCAGCGTAAGCAAGGGGCCGGAAACGGCGTACATTAAAAATCCGCCGAATAAAACCTGCGGCGGATCAATCGAAATAAAAGTATAGACCAGCACCATGATCAGGATCGCCACGAACGGGACTTTGCCGCGCAGGTCGAGGTCTTTAAAGCTGTGGTAGCGGATGGTGCTGACCATCAGCAAACCAATCACCACCGTGAGCACGAATGCCGGAACCCGCAAGTAGGTCAGATCGGCATTAAAGTCATGACCCACCCACATCATGCCCGTGACCACGGCCGCCGCGGCGGGGCTCGGCAAACCCTGAAAATAACGTTTGTCGGCGGTGCCCACCTGGGTGTTAAAACGCGCCAGACGCAAGGCGGCGCTGGCCGTAAAAACAAAAGCCGCGAGCCATCCCAGCTTGCCCAAACCGGACAGCGCCCAGGTATACATGATCAGTCCCGGCGCCAGGCCGAACGACACCATGTCGGCGAGACTGTCGTATTGCGCACCGAAATCGCTTTGCGTATTGGTGAGTCGCGCGACCCGGCCGTCCAGACTGTCCATGACCATCGCCACGAAGATCGCAATCGCCGCCGCTTCATAGCGCCCATTCATGGCCGCCACAATGGCGTAAAATCCTGCGAATAAACAACCGGTGGTAAACAGATTGGGCAACAGGTAAATGCCGCGCCGGCGTTTGATGTCGGGCAATTCGTTTTCCATGAGTGCACTCGTGGCAGTGTTACATGAGTGTAGCAAGAATATCGGCGGCGCTCGGTGTAAACACCACGAAGTGCAACGACGGGAAGGTGAAGATGCGGCGAGGTCGTTACCCCGCCGCACAGCGAACGCTAGTTTTTGGACTTATCGACAATCTTGTTGGCTTTGATCCACGGCATCATGTCGCGCAGCTTGGCGCCGACGACTTCGATCTGATGCTCGCGTGAGCGGCGCCGCATCGCATGCATGGTCGGTGCGCCCGCCTGATTTTCCAGAATGAACTCGCGTGCGAACTGGCCGGTTTGAATCTCGGTCAAAATGCGTTTCATTTCTTTCTTGGTTTCTTCGGTGACGATGCGCGGACCACGCGTCAGGTCGCCGTATTCCGCCGTGTTGGAAATTGAGTACCGCATGTTGGCAATTCCGCCTTCGTACATCAGGTCGACAATCAGCTTCAATTCGTGCAGGCATTCGAAGTAGGCCATTTCCGGCGCATAACCGGCTTCCACCAGGGTTTCGAAACCGGCCTGCACCAGCGCGGTGGCGCCGCCGCACAACACGGCTTGCTCGCCGAACAGATCGGTTTCGGTTTCTTCGCGGAAGTTGGTTTCGATGATGCCGGCACGTCCACCGCCGTTGGCGGATGCATATGACAGCGCCATTTCCTTCGCCTTGCCGGACGCATTCTGATGCACCGCGATCAGGCTCGGCACCCCACCGCCCTGGGTGAAGGTGGAACGCACCAAATGTCCGGGGCCTTTGGGCGCGATCATGATCACGTCCAGATCGGCACGCGGATCAATCTGGCCGAAGTGAATATTGAAGCCGTGCGCAAATGCCAAGGCCGCACCCTTCTTGATATTGGGTTCGATATCTTCGCGGTAGATCTTGGCCTGATGCTGGTCGGGGGCGAGAATCATCACCACATCCGCTGTTTTTACCGCTTCGGCGACGGACTTCACCGTGAGCCCGGATTTTTCTGCCTTCACGGCGGACGCCGAGCCCGGACGTAACCCCACGACGACTTGCACGCCGGAGTCTTGCAGGTTGTTGGCATGGGCATGGCCCTGCGAACCGTAGCCGATGATGGCGACTTTCTTGCCACGGATAATCGCCAGATCGGCGTCTTTGTCGTAATAAACTTTCATGAGTTATTCCTTCCTAAACCGATTAAATAGCGTCACGGTACCCCGGAACGGCAAAAAGAGGGCCATTGTAGCAAAACTTGGGAAATCGGGAACGGTTCACGCTCAGGTTAATTTGCCGGGTGCGGCTTGTTGGGTCAGCCGCGCGACGATTTCCAGCAACCGGTTCATATCGATGGGTTTGGGCAAAAACGCCGCGGCACCTAGTGCCGCGGCTTTGCTTTCGTCCAGATGTTCGGAATATCCAGTGCACATGACGATCGGCAAGTCGCTGCGATACGTGCGCAATTTAGCCACCAGCTCTTTACCGGTGAGGCCCGGCATGGTTTGGTCGGTCAGCACTAAATCGAATGCATACGGATTGAGTTCAAAGGCCGCCAATGCAGCGAAGGGGTCCGTATACGCCGCCACCTGATAACCCGTCATGCCGAACATTTCGGAGAAGAAAGCGCACAGCAATTGTTCGTCATCGACCACCAGCAAACGCGCACCGCGGGAGACCACCGATTCCGCCGCCGACGGCGCGGGCGCGCCGTGGTACTGTAAAACATCGCCTGCGATCGCCGGAAGCAAGATGCGGAATGTGCTCCCTTGGCCGGGCTTCGATTCTACGGCGATATGCCCCTTAAACCGGTGCACAATGCCGTGGACCATGGCCAATCCCATCCCCGTGCCCTTGCCGATCTCCTTGGTGGTGAAAAACGGCTGAAAAATACGGCTCAGCAGTGCCGCGTCAATACCCGGCCCGCTGTCGGATATGCAGAGCTCGACATATTCGTTATCGATCATGCCATGGCATGAAGCGCATTGGCCGGTGTAATGCACCTTGCCGTTTATGCCAATGCGTAAAATGCCGCCCTCCTTCATTGCATCCCGCGCATTGATACAAAGATTAGTCATGACCTGGTGCAACTGCACCGGATCCGCATGAATGCATGGAACGTTATCGGTGTAATCACGCACGATGTCGATGCTGTCCGGCAGCATCGGTTGCAACAGCGCCAGCACTTCATCGATGGACTCCGCCAGCGCCAACGGCTTCAGATCGGACGGCATGCTTTCGCGGCTGAACGCGAGCATCTGTGTTACCAGATTGGCCGCACGTTCACCGGAGACGACGATGGGTTGCAGCAACTCCAGCAACTTCCGGTCTTGACTATTACCACAATGGCGGATGGCAAGTTTCGTGAAACCCAAGATGCTCGTCATGATGTTGTTAAAATCATGCGCGATGCCCCCGGTCAGCAAGCCTATTGCTTCCATTTTCTGCGCTTGTTGCAATTGCTTATGCAGCGCATCGCGCTCCTGCTCGGCGCGCACACGATTGCTGATATCCTGGAATTCGGTGACGCGGAAGAAGCGCCCGTTGAAGGGAATGTTTTTCCCGGTAATTTCCACTGGATAGATTGTGCCGTCTTTGCGTAACCCGGCGGAGATATAGGCCTGCTCGTTGCCGTTGCGGATATGGGCGCGTGCGATATCGCGATATTCAGGCGTCACCAGCAATACACCGTCCATGCCGATCAGTTCGGCACGTTCGTATCCAGAAATGCGTTCCAGCGATCGATTGCAGTCCGCAATGATGCCGCGTTCACTCACCGCAATTCCCGCGGATGAGAATTCCTGGATGCGGCGGAAGCGCTCTTCACTCTCGCGTAAGGCCGCTTCGGTATGTTTACGTCTGGTGATATTACGTACCGTGCCTTCGACACCGCAGATCTGGCCATTTTCGCCGCGATAATAATGCGAGTTGGTTTCGACCCAGACTTCGGTTCCGTCCTTACGCCGCAACGCCGCTTCGTAAGCAATAACCTGGCCGGCGTTCGCCTGTAATTTTTCGAGAAAAATTTCGCGCCCGCGCGGATCCACATATAAATCCGCCAAACGCCGTCCCAATAATTCTTCGGGGGTCCAGCCTAAAAGATCTAAAACCGAGGGGCTGGCAAGCACCAAGCTGCCATCCGCATCGGTGCGGTAAAACGTGTCGATCATATTATCGACAATCCGGCGAAATTCGGCGGCGCAGCTTCGCGGGTCGTCTTCGGGGTGTGCTGGCGTCGCAACTGCTCGTACGATGCCAGCCACTGCAGGCGCATCTTGATAATTTATCCGCGTGGCGTGGATTTCGGCATGGAACGCCCGGTTTTTTCTGGACCTGGCCCGCACACCAAATTGACTTGCCCGCACCGCGCCTGAAATACACTTATCGAGGTGCTGCCGCAGGGTGGCATGATCCGCAGGTTCCACCAAACTGAAGGGATCGAGGTGGCCGGTCAGTTCGTGGACCTCCGTGTCGAACATCCCGGCAAAGCATGTATTCACGTAACGGAAAACTCTGTCTTGCACGACGAAAATTCCAGCCGGGGCACTTTCGGCCAGTTCACGAAACATCCCGTTGAGTTCTGAAATCAATGCCACTGCGTCTATCCCCAATACCACCCCGGAAGAGGGTCACATCGAAACGTTTATTGTGCAAGTAAAACCGGATGTGGACTTTAAACTAGCCCACCCTCTCCCAATGAGTTTCAACAAGCATTACATGGGTTAATTGATGATTTTCTTGTGCTGAAAAAAATATGTCGAGACAGGCGGGAAACCTCAACGCTCAACCCACACGTTGTTTTTTTCCCTGATTTTCTGCGGATAGATATTGAATACACTGTGCAAATGGCATGGGTTTGCTGAAATAAAAACCCTGGAAGGAATCACAGTCCAATTTACTGAGGCAATTGCTTTGTTCAGCGGTCTCGACGCCCTCGGCAACCACATACAGACCCAGGTTATGGGCGAGCAAAATCATGGTTTCAGCGATCGGCATGCTGCCGGAATTCGCGGCCACATTATCGATAAAACATTTGTCGATTTTGAGTTTGTTCAGCGGCAGGCGTTGCAGATAACTCATGGAGGAATAACCCGTGCCGAAATCATCGATGGAAATACGCACGCCAAGCTCACGTAGTTCGTTCAGAGTTTTGATGGCTTCATCGGCATTTGTCATGAACAGGCTTTCGGTGATCTCGATTTCCAGACAGCTGAACGGCAATTTGGCATTGAGCAGAATTTTTTCCACCATTTGGGGGAAACTTTTTTGGTGTAATTGCCGATTCGAAACATTCACCGCAACTGAAAGCGTCTCATATCCGGCATCATGCATATGCGCCAGATCATGACAAGCTTGGCGCAACACCATTTCGCCCAGCACGGCGATCTGCCCGGTTTCTTCGGCAATCGGAATAAATATTCCGGGCGGAATCATCGTTCCGTCGGCTTGCGGCCAACGCGCGAGCGCCTCAAATGAACGCGCTTGTCTGGTTTTGGCATTCACGATCGGTTGGTAATGGACCGTTAACTCATTGCGTTCCAGCGCACGCCGCAGCTCGCTTTTAAGACGCAGATGCTCTGCCCGTTTCCAGGTCATGGTGGGCGTATAAAATCGAACAGCATCACCGCCGGATTTCTTTGCGTCGCAGAGCGCGGCATCGGCTTTCTGAAATAATTCATTCTCCTCGCGGCTGTCGCCGGGGAAAAGTGCGATCCCGATGCTCACCGAGAGCGGAAGTTCTCCGCTTTCAAGTTCCAATGAAATCGATGTGGATGCCAGGATGCGCTGGGTGATAGAGGTGATTTCATCCGCTGAGCTGGTATAGGAAATCAGACACATGAATTTGCCGCTACTGCAGTAGGCAAGAAAATCTTCGGACTGCAAACCCTGGCGCAAGCGTTCGGCCGTACCCATGAGCACCGCGTCGCCCGCGGGCCGGCCCAGCGTATCGTTGATGCGCTTCAATAGATCGATGTCAATCGACAACAAGGCCAATTGCAAATGATTACGGCGCGCATGCGCGACCCGTTGCCTGAATACTTTCCAGAATAGCGACGCATTGGCCAAGCCCGTGAGTGGATCGAAATAAGCCAGCCGGTACATCTCGGCTTGATTACGTTGTCTATCGCGGCTGATGTAAATCCCAAATCCGAGGCTGGCGACGATGACCATGGTCCGCATCCACACTTCATGCAGCGAAGGGGAAAAACTTTCTTCGGCGAGATGACCCCACAACGATGTAGCGAAATCGGTCTCGATCCAGGTCAAGAAGGAATCGCCAACGATATCGACACTGCCAATCAATAGTCCGAGCAGGAGTCCTCGCACGAGACCCGCGCGCAGGTATTGATTTGCGACATGCGGAGACACCGGAATGTCATTATTCGACATGAGAACTGCTATACCAGTGACCCTAGATAGAACAGTTAGCGTCCCGATCGGTTTCTGGCTTGAATCGTTCTGCAGGCACAGGAACCCGGCCAGGCCGGGTGGAATTCAAACGCGCAGGCTTTTTTCCCCACGGGCGATACCTGAAACACCCGAGCGCACGGTTTCCAGAATCTGATTCTGGCCGAGCGCTTTCATGAAAGCATCGAGCTTCTCGCCGGTGCCGGTCAGTTCGATGGTGTAGGTGGTTTCTGTGACGTCGATGATGTGACCGCGGAAGATATCCGACAGGCGTTTGACTTCTTCACGGGCACTGCTTATCGCGCTCACCTTGATGAGCATCATTTCACGTTCGATGTGTTCGCCTTCGGTGATATCCAGAATTTTTACCACGTCGACCAGCTTGTTAAGCTGTTTGGTAATCTGCTCGATGATTTCATCCGAGCCGCTCGTGACCAGGGTCATGCGAGACAAGGAAGGGTCTTCGGTCGGCGCCACCGTCAGAGACTCAATGTTATAACCGCGCGCCGAGAACAACCCGGCTACGCGCGACAAGGCGCCCGCTTCGTTTTCCAGCAAAATTGAAATTATGTGCCGCATGTTTACACCAAGATCATTTCATTGAGTCCGGCACCCGCCGGAATCATCGGATAGACGTTTTCTTTTTGGTCGGTGATGAAGTCCATGAACACCAACCGGTCTTTCAGAGCAAAGGCTTCACGCAACGCGCCTTCGACATCGCCCGGTTTTTCGATCTTCATGCCGATGTGGCCATAGGCGTCGGCAAGCTTGACGAAATCCGGCAACGCTTCCATATACGAGCTGGCGTAGCGTTTGGCATAGAAGAACTCCTGCCACTGCCGGACCATGCCCATGTAACGATTATTCAGATTCACGACTTTGATCGGCAGATTGTATTGCTTGCAGGTCGATAATTCCTGGATGCACATCTGAATGCTCGCCTCCCCGGTCACGCAGGCCACCATGTCTTTGGGATGCGCGAACTGCACGCCCATGGCCGCCGGCAACCCGAAACCCATCGTGCCCAGACCACCCGAGTTGATCCAGCGATTGGGTTTGTCGAATTTGTAAAACTGCGCCGCCCACATTTGATGCTGGCCGACATCGGAGGTCACATAGGCATCGCCGTGAGTGATTTTATACAATGTTTCCAGCACAAATTGCGGTTTGATCAAATCACTCTTGCGATCAAACTTCAGGCAATCCATCGCGCGCCATTCATTGAGCTGTTTCCACCATTCGGCAAGCGCGGCGGCATCCGGTTTGCGTTTGGCTTCTTTCAGCCCGACAATCATGTCGCGCAACACGGTGTCCACGGAGCCGACGATGGGAATGTCCACTTTCACATTTTTGGAGATCGAGGAGGGATCGATGTCGACGTGAATGATTTTGGCGTGCGGGCAAAACTTACTGATCTCACCTGTCACACGGTCGTCAAAACGCGCGCCGATGGCGATAAGCACGTCGCAATGATGCATGCCCATATTGGCTTCGTAGGTCCCATGCATACCCAGCATGCCGACAAATAATTTATCGGTGGCAGGATAAGCGCCTAATCCCATCAAGGTGTTGGTGATCGGGAAACCCAGCAGACGGGTCATTTCCGTCAAGGCCGCGGAACCATTCCCCAGCACCACGCCGCCGCCGGTGTAAAGCATCGGACGTTTGGCATCGAGCATCATGTCGACCGCGCGCTTGATCTGCCCCGGATGCCCCTTTAATACCGGATTATAGGAGCGCATCGTGACTTTATCCGGGTACTGATACTCGGTTTTATTCGCGGTGATGTCTTTAGGAATATCCACGACCACGGGGCCCGGCCGGCCGGTGGTGGCCACATAGAAGGCTTTTTTGATCGTGAGGGCGAGATCTTTTACGTCTTTCACCAGAAAGTTATGTTTCACGCAGGGACGCGTAATGCCGACCGTGTCGACTTCCTGGAAGGCATCGTTGCCGATCAGTTTCGACGGCACTTGACCGGTGAGTATCACCAGCGGAATGGAATCCATGTACGCGGTCGCGATGCCGGTGACGGCGTTGGTTGCACCCGGACCCGAGGTTACTAGCACCACGCCGGCGCGGCCGGTGGAACGCGCATAACCGTCCGCGGCATGCGTGGCCCCCTGCTCATGGCGCACCAGGATGTGCTGCACCTTGTCTTGTTTGTAAAACGCGTCGTAAATGTGTAGCACCGCCCCGCCGGGATACCCAAACACATACTCGACACCTTCGTCGGCCAAACATTGCACGACGATTTCGGCACCGGTTAATTCCACGTGAATACTCCTTACAGTTACAAAGAAAAAACGCCCTGAATATGGGCGGTTTCGAACCAATCACAGCGAAACATACTTCTATCGTGTTCTGCCTGCGCCGGTCAAGTTATATCCACAGCGAAACACCCCAGGCGACAACAGTTTACCCGTTCTTGACGGCATATAAAATGACTGTGGTTTCGCAGATTGCACAGCGCTCTATAAAGGTCGGCGCACACCGGACGACACAGCGGTAGGTCGATTCAAAACTTCGATATTCAACCCTCTCAATCGTCCAGGACTGCCATGCGTGCCTCGTTACGTATCATCATCGAAGGACTCACTCAGGAAGGGAAAACCTTTCGCCCCAGCGACTGGGCGGAGCGCCTGTGCGATTTGCTCGCGACCTTTGGACGCGATCAGCGCATTCACTATTCGCCGCTGCTGCAACCCTCGATTCGCGACGGCGTGCGCTGCGTGGTGGTGGACGACCAGCTGCGCTCCGCGCATCCTGCCGTTTTTCAGCACATCATGGATTTTGCGCAGTCCAATCGTTTAATCATCATTTACGATGGCAAGGACCCGGCTGTACATGCCAATGCCGCCTAATTCCGGTTCAATCAAACAATCAAAATGCCGTGGGAGGACCGTATGCGATCTTTATTTTTCAAGATGAGCTTCTTATTGGCCGCACTGATCGGTTGGGTCGTCTACGACCGCTGGGACAGCTTAAGCGCGAACACTTCCACAAGCGTATCTGCGGTTTCCAGTAAGATGAAATCCTCACTGCCCACAGAGCCCCCCGCCAACGTCAAGACCAAAGTCTACAAGTGGCAAGATGCGCAAGGACACTGGCAGTTCAGCAACGAGCCGCCTAAAACCCAGGCAAAAGTTGCAACCCAGACCTACAACTCCAATGAGAATGTAATTCCGCGTCTTACTCCCGAAGACATCGCCCTGGTCACGCGCAAAAACAAAAAAGACGAGACCCCACCCGGTGGCATATTCAACCAGCTTCCCTCGCCCGTGAATGCCGCACGCGATGCACAAAACAGCGCGGCACAACATAACGAGCAAACCCAGCGCGCGTTGCAGCAGAATTAACGTTTGTACCCTGTGGCCCGCAATGACGCGCGGAGCTTGGCGCGGTATATTGCGCTGCATATTGAGCCTCCGGAGTGATATTCGACATGGACCCCGACTTTTGGCTGGAACGTTGGCGGAATAATGAGATCGGCTTTCATCAAACCGAAACCAATTTCCACTTACAGAAATTTTGGACACGGCTGGGCGTATCCGGGCAAGTGCTGGTGCCGCTGTGCGGCAAGAGCCGCGACATGGTATGGCTGCGTGCGCAAGGCCATCCCGTCCTCGGCGTCGAGCTCAGCGCACTGGCCGTGCAAAGCTTTTTTACCGAGAAAACGTTACAACCCACAATCACGCGAGACGGCGCCTTTGAGCGCTGGGACAGCGACGGCCTTACACTGTTGTGCGGCGATTTTTTCGATCTCAACGCATCACAGCTCGGCGCCGTGGCGGGGGTTTATGATCGCGCCGCGCTGATTGCGCTGCCTCCCGAGCTGCGTCAACGTTACGCGCGGCATCTGTGCCGGCTGCTGCCGCCCAACGCTCCGCTGTTGTTGGTGACCATGGAATACGAACAAGCGCAGATGCCGGGGCCGCCCTTCGCGGTGAACGAAGCGGAAGTGCGCGATCTTTACAGCGCGGATTATCAAATCAATCTGCTTTACACCAAGGACATTCTCGCCGAACAGCCGCGCTTCCGCGAACGCGGCCTCACGCGCCTGGATGAGCGCGTCTACCATTTGCTGCGGGTCGCTACGTAAATCTAGCTTTCGGTCCCGCGCAAGGTTTGCAGCGGCGGCTGATTCAGCAAGGTGCGCGTTCCCAAATAGCCGGCCAGTCCCACGCCCAACGCGCCGCCGCCGATTCCTATCAACCACAGCCAGGGATTGAAGGTGTACGGCACGTCCAGCACCTGCTGCGCCAGCACATAACCAAGCAGCGTGGCGGCCGTGCCCGCCACCAGACCCGCCAAAGCGCCCAGCGCGGCGAATTCGCTTAACACGCCGGAGGTTAATTGCCAACGACTGGCGCCTAAGGTGCGCAGCACCGCGCTTTCGCGCCGGCGTTCGTCCTGGGTGGATTGAATCGCGGCGTACAGCACCATGAGGCCCGCCAGCAAGGTGAAGCCGAACACGTATTCCACGGCCTGGGTGACGCGCGCGATGATGTCGCGCACTTTGGCCATGATCGCCGACACGTCGACCAGCGTGAAATTGGGAAATTGACGCAGGATTTCATTTACAGCCGCCTGCTGCGAATCGGGAATATAAAAGGCCGTGATGTACGACGCCGGATAGCGCTCCAGCAGTCCCGGTGGCGCGACCACGAAAAAATTCACGCGAAAAGAATCCCAGCGCACCTTGCGCAAATTGACGACCTTCGCCGTGAAACGTTCGCCTGCCACGTCGTAGGTCAGCGCATCGCCGATGCTCACGCCCAGGGTTTTGGCGATGCCTTCCTCCACCGACAACACGGCTTGTCCGTGAGCAGCGGCCGTCCACCACTCCCCCGCCGCCAGCGTGTTGTCCTGATTCTGTAGCTGTTGCGCCCAGGAAAGATTGAATTCGCGCTCGGCGAGGCGGCGCGCACGCTCGTCCTCCATCGCAGAAGGCACCATGTCTTTGCCGTTAATCGCGACCAGACGCGCGCGCACCATGGGGAACACCTCGGGCACGGGCAGGTTCTTTTGTTTGAGTGCGGCTTGCAGCGGCACGACTTGGTCGGGCTGAATATTGATAATGAATCGATTTGGCGCCTCGGCGGGCAGACGCCCTTCCCAGGCGCTGAGCAGATCGCCTTTCACCACACCCAGCAGCAATAGGGCCATCAGACCGATACCGAATGACAACACCTGCACCACACTGCTGCGCGCGCGCCGCACCACGTTGGCCAGGCCGAAACGCCACGCCACGCCCGCGCCGGTGCGTAAGGTCCGCAGACTGCGTATCAATACCCATGCAAGCAGCGACAACACCAGCACCGTGCCGAGCACGCCGCCCAGCATGTACACAGCCAGCCGCACTTCGCCGGCTTGCCACCACATCAACAGCGCCATGGCGGCGAACCCGGCGGCATACGCGGACAGCGTCGGCGCAGGCAAGCCGCCCAGGTCGCGCCGCAACACTCGCAAGGTAGGCACGCCGCGCAAATGCAACAGCGGCGGCAGCGCGAATGCCAGTAACGTCACCCAACCGGTTAATAGTCCCGAGAACACCGGCAGCCAGGACGGCGGCGGCAGATTTTCAACCAGCAGCGAGCCGAGCAAATCCACCAGCGCGCCATGCGCGATATAGCCCAGCAGACATCCCGCGCTGCTGGCGAGCAGACCCAGCCACACGCTCTCCCACACAAACACGCCGGTGATGAACGACTGCGATGCGCCGACGCAGCGCATGATCGCGCAACTGTCAAGATGGCGCTCCACATAGCGGCGTGCCGCCATCGCCACCGCCACGCCGGCGAGAATCACGCTGACCAAGGCCGCCAGGCCGAGAAATTTTTGCGCGCGCGTCAAGGCTTCGCGCACTTCCTGGCGCGCGTCGGTGACATCAACGATGCGTTCGCCGCGTTGCAATTGCCCTTGCAGCGCCGCGCGATATTCCGCCACCTGCTTGGCGCCGCCCGCGACCAGCAATTGATACTGCGCGCGGCTGCCTTCCTGCAGCAGTTGCGTGGCGGCCAGATCATCCAGCCGCAGCAGCACGCGCGGCGCGATGCTGAACATGTTGCCGCCGCGATCCGGTTCGTAGGTGATGACTTCGGCCAATTTAAATTGCGCCGCACCCAAGGTGATCGGGTCGCCTACCTTGAGTTGCAAACGGCGCAGTACATCGGCCTCCACCCACACCGTGCCCGGCCGTGGGATATCTACCGCGCGCACTTCACCGCCTTGCGGCGCCGCAATCCGCACCTGCCCGCGCAATGGATAACCCGGCGCGACCGCTTTCAATTCGACCAACTGGCTCAACTCGCCCGCCAGCACCATGCTGCGCAGTTGCCTGACCTCGACAATTTTAAGTTGCCGCAAGCGCGCCTCGTCCAGAAACACTGCGCGCAGCTCGTGATCCGCCGACACCACCAGATCCGCCGCGAGCAATTCATTCGCCTGTTGCCGCAGGGTTTGCGCCACACGGTCGGTGAAAAATCCCACCGAAGTGACGCTGGCCACGGCCAAAACCACGGCAATGAACAACACGCGCAATTCTCCGGCGCGCCAGTCGCGCAACAACATGCGCAAGGAATATTTCAAAATACTAGGGTCTGTTGACATATGAATACCCCACGCGACGGCGGCGCGTTTGGCGCGGGGCAAGGCGCGCCGAACGTGGTTTG
>CAZHHW010000011.1:0-10471 GCA_964532385.1 uncultured Gammaproteobacteria bacterium
CTCACTCCCCCGCCACATCAATGTGCAGTTGCCGGTTGCCAAGCCCGATGCTGAGTAAGCGGTTGATGAGTTCCGGGTAGGTATAACCGGCTTTTTTTGCCGCTTCGGCGAAATCGTCGTCGTGGGCGATGGCGCAGTTGGGGTTGGCTTCCAGCACATAGAGTTCGCCGTTGGCATCCATGCGCAGGTCCAGGCGCGCGTAGCCGCTGAGCAGCAGCTTTCGGTAAATTCGGCGTGCGAGCTTGACAATTCTTGCCTGTGTTGCATTTTCCAGGGATTTGGCAAAATCGTATTTGAAGCCGATTTTGTCGCGGTACGCGTCGTTCCATTTCACGCGATAGGTCGCGATGCGCTGTTCCTGGCTGGCGCTGTCGCTGAAACACAGTTCGCGGATCGGCAGCACTTCAAGGCGCTCGTTGCCGAGGATGCCGACGTAGAGTTCGCGGCCGTCGATGTATTGTTCCGCGATCGCGTCGCCCTGCGTCATTGCATGCTGTTGTTCGATGCGATTCAGCAATTCCTGTTCATTGGTGACGAACGAGGCCTGCGAAATCCCCAGCGAGCCCTGCTCGAGATTGGATTTCACGATCATCGGGTAAGGCAGATTTTTCAGCTTCTGCGCCTTGATTTTTTTTCCGTAAGGAAAAATGCGAAACTCCGGCACCTTGATGCGATGGTAGTGGAGGATTTTTTTCGACAGCGCCTTGTCGCGCGCCAGCAACATGCCGCGAGGATTGCAGCCGGTGTACGGAATCCCAGCCAAAACCAGATAACTCACCACATAAAAATCCAGCTCTCTTTCACCGGCAAAATCTTCCATCAGATTAAACGCAATATGCGGGCGCCATAAGCGGATGGTCTCGCGCAGCGGGCGCAGGTCGTCGTAGATCTTCACCACTTCGACCTCATGCCCCAACTCTAACAAAGCCCGCTTCACCTCGATCTCGGTCTGGCGTTTCAGGTATTCGGGATCGGCGGGATCGGTGAGATGATCGAGGGGCTCCATGTCGGGATGGATCAACATCATGACGCGCAATTTTTTCATACGGCCGGTGCGAGTGGGTTCTTACAGCGGTTAACGGGCTGGGTGATCAACTCTTATTTCGGTCAAAACCTGGAAACACTGAGCGGACAGCAAGATCGCTGTATTGTCCGCCGTCAACTTTACGCATCGAAATTGTTGAGCTACAGGGTGATGTGGAAACCATTCTTGAGCATCTTGTTCACCACCAGCATGGTCAGACACGCAACCAGTTCGGTTTTGACTTTTTCCTCCGGCCAGTTCAATTGCAGACCCAGCTCATCGCAACGCGCGGCCATGCGGCGCAGCGTGCGTGCGATGCGATAGCGGTATTCACCGCCCCAATTTTCCACCGGTTCGATCACTTCTTTGCCGATCCGCAGCAGAAAAACGGAGGCCGGTTTACTGTGCGCGCGGTGTTTTGGATGGCCGAACAATTTGTAAAGATCCCGGTCGATGAATTCCGGACCATCGGCATCGTAACGCGCCAGTTTGGCTTTATAATAGTCGCGCAGTGTGGTCTTGATCTGGCGCACCGATTCCTGTGTTTTGCGATTGCGCAGTTTTTGCGGCTGGTCGTGAATCTGCATCATCAACTGATCCACAAATTTTAGTTTCTTGAGTGCGGGCCAGCCGGCGTAGCGGTGGCGCCAGTCGGAGTCGGGCCGCAACCAGACCGCAAACGTTTCGGCCCAATCTTCGTGCGGATGGCGCTGCGCATACCAGTTGGGCAGGTTGAGCACGAAACGTTTGTCGTAAGGCCGCGGCCGGTAGGTATCGGGATATTTTTTTGCCGGGTTGCCGAATGTCTTGCGCCAATCCTTGCGCCGCTCGAGGCGGTAGGCGTTCAACAGTGCGTGGGCGGTTTCGTGACGCAACAGGTTCATGCACCATTGCCGGTCACCACCTTCCACATCCATGGTCATGTCGCGTTCCAGCTTGATGAGTTTCGGATGCGCGAGGTAAAACGGAATGGCAACACCCGGAACCCCATCCGGGCAAAACCAGTCGTCCGACAACCAGAAATGCGGTTTGAACCGAAACCGGTGACGCGCCAGCTCGGCGTACAGTTCGCGAATACGCGGCGCCAACGGGCTGGAGGCGATGTCCAGATCCAGATCGCAGATGCGCGTTGCCAGCAATTGGTGTTTTCCCAGCTTCATTAAATTTTTCGCGGGCGGATTTGGACGAACCTGTAAAGCACCCCGGCCCAGCCGAGGCGGCGGATTATTTTACTGCATGCATTAATGTCAATAATGGCACTAACCCGGCTGCGCCTGCCGCATCCACGCCAAGTATTCCGCAACCCCCGCCGTATTCTCCGCCGGAGACCAGGGTGCGAAGTCGTGTTCGGCCGTGGGCAGATACGCGCCCTGCTTCACTTCCAGCGCGACCGTGCCGGATTGCATGCACACATAGGAGTGCCACGTGTTAGGCGGAATTTCCACCGCGCGCGTGGCGGTGCGCGACATCGGCGTGCGCTGAATCAGGCGGCCGGCGGCGTCGAAAATCAGCAGATCGATCTGCCCTTCGAGCACCACAAAAAATTCCCACTTGTGTGCTTCGGCATGGCGGTGCGGACGCATGTAGGTTGCCGGTTCCGTGGCAATGAACAGCCGCTGCACCGGGGCATCCAGGCCTTCATGCACATTTTGATTCGCACGCAGGCGCGCTGCCTGTGCGGCTTTACTGGTGAGGATGTTCAGATTTTCCGCAGTGATGGTCTTGATCATGAATTCAATTCAAAGTTGGAGAATAAGGCCGTATCTTGAACATGTCGGGCGTATAGAACAACAATAAAATAGGGTAGTAAGGCCATGCTGACCGCCAAAAACAAATGAAAAAAATGATGGGACCGTTGCTCACCCGGAAAGTCCACGATGTTTTGCGCGGCGCGGCGGGTGCGGGTGTCGCCGCGGTTGACTGTTCGCTGGATCTCGATCATTCGACCACCCCGGTGACGGTCGGCGTGGATGGCTGGGACTGGCAAGGCCGGCGTTTCCCCTTTCTGGAAATCTGTAAAGACCGGACGATTTACCACTGGGTGGATGACGCCTTCGAACCGGTGGCGCGTTTCACGGCCTCACTGATCAAGCTGGTGCCGACCGAGTGGGGGCCGCCGACGTTCGAGATCGACGGCATCAAGATGTTGCCCACGGCGCAGGTTTCGCCGTATGCGGACGCGCAGCGCAAAGTCGCTTTGATCGAACCGCGCGACAAGGTGATTTTGGATACCTGCGGCGGTTTGGGCTATTTCGCGGCATGGTGTTTACAGGGCCAAGCTGCGCAAGTGCTTTCTTACGAGAAGAATCCGGATGTGATCTGGCTGCGCGGCATCAACCCATGGTCGCCTGAGACGGGTAATGGCTTGACATTAACCCAGGGCGATATTGCGCAGCACATCGCCACATTGGGCAACGCGTCGATCGATGCCGTCTTGCACGATCCGCCGCGTTTTGGTATCGCCGGAGAATTATATTCGCAGGTTTTTTATGATCATCTGGCGCGCGTGCTCAAGCGCAAGGGGAAACTGTTTCATTACACCGGCACGCCGAACAAACTCACCAGCGGCCGCGATGTGCCCAATGAGGTGGCGAAGCGTTTACGGCGGGCAGGCTTTGTCGCAGACTTACACGGCGATGGTGTGCTGGCGGTGAAGAAGTGATACTTGGTACTGGACTCACATAAACAGCAATCACCCCTCACCCTACTCTCTCCCAAAGGGAGAGGTATAAAACATAACAGACGTTCGATGTGAGCGGAGGTTACCAAACCATGAACAATGACGTCGTCAAGCGTGTGTGGCCGCTGGGATTTCAATGGGAAACATCCGACCCGTTTCTGTTCTGCGTGCATCACGAAGATTTTTATCCCAAGGGCAATGCGCAACATGGGCCGCAGGCCTCGCTCGCCGGGCGCAACCTCGGCAACGATTTCGAAGGCATCGACGGCTGGCGCATGTATCACGGCGACGTCGTGCCGGGTTTTCCGGTGCATCCGCATCGCGGTTTTGAAACCGTGACCATCGTGCGCGGCGGCGTGGTGGATCATGCGGATTCGCTGGGCGCGGCCGGACGTTACGGCAACGGCGATGTGCAATGGATGACGGCCGGCAAAGGCGTGCAACACTCCGAGATGTTTCCGCTGCTGCATGCGGATCGCGACAACACCATGGAGCTGTTTCAGATCTGGCTGAACCTGCCGCCGGCCAGAAAAATGGCGGAACCGCATTTCACGATGTTCTGGCGCGATGCCATCCCGAAGCTGCACACCCAGGACGGCGCGGGCCGCAAGATCGAGATCGAAGTGATCGCAGGTTCGCTGGGGGAAGCGCACGCACTCGCGCCACCGCCGGATTCCTGGGCCGCGAACGCCGGCAACGAAGTTTCCATCTGGCTGATCAAATTAGCCCCCGGCGCACAGTGGACGCTGCCCGCCGCTTCCGCGGACGTTAAGCGCACCTTGTATTTTCACGGTGGCGAAACCTTACGGGTGGCAGGACATGACATCCAAGTGAAGCACGGCGTGGAATTGAATGCGGCCGAAAATGCCGCGCTCGAAAACGGCAACGCCCAAGCGCATCTGCTGCTGTTGCAAGGCCGCCCAATCGGCGAACCGGTGGTAAGCTACGGCCCGTTCGTGATGAACAGCCGCGCCGAAATCGAACAAGCCTTCGTGGATTATCGCCGCACCGAATTCGGCGGCTGGCCGTGGCCAAGAAAAGATCAGGTGCACGATCCCGCACGCGGACGCTTCGCCCGGCATGTGGACGGCACAGTGGAAGAGCCGGATTAACCCAACGCCGGAAACAATCCCTTCAACCCGGTGGCGATAAATTCAACCGCGATGGCGGCGAGTATCAGCCCCATGATGCGCGTGAAAATGTTGATGCCGGTCTGGCTGATGTGGCGCGAGATCCACGGCACCAACTGGAACACCGCCCACAACAGCATGCCGATGATTAAAATGTCGAGCCCGATGGACAGAGAATGACTAACACCCAGATCTTTATGCGCGTTGAGAATGACGGTGCTGATCGCGCCCGGCCCGGCCAGCAGCGGCATCGCTAACGGCACCACCGCCACGGATTCTTTTGATTCGCCTTCGCGCGCTTCGTCGGCGGTTTGCGCCACGGGACTGATGCGCGCTTGCAGCATGGAAATCGCCATCAGCAAAATCAGAATGCCGCCGCCCACGCTGAACGAATGAATGGTGATGCCGAAGAAACTCAGCAGCCAATCGCCGAACAGCAGCGCCACATATAAAATTGTCAATACCGCAACCACCACGATCTTGGCGATCTTCTTGCGCTCGGTGGGGGCCGAGCTGGACGTCAGCGCGACAAAAATCGGTACCGCGCCAAGCGGATTCACGATGGCCAACAACGTGATCAAAAGCTTGGTGTATTCGGTGAAGTCATGCATGGCGGTAGCATCCGGCGAGTTGTAGCATTCAATTTATTCGACACTCACTTTACCCAAGAGGCGTCATGCCCGTTCAAATATTTAATCTGCGCAATGTCCCCGACGATGAAGCGGAGGAAGTGCGGCAATTGCTGGTGGCACACCGCATCGAACATTATGAAACACCCGCCGGCCGCTGGGGCATGTCAAGCCCGGCCTTGTGGATCACCGACGACAATCTGCGTCATCAAGCAACGGAATTGATCGCACAGTATCAACAGCAACGTGCACTGAGCGCCCGGCAACATTACGAAGAACAGAAAGCGCAAGGACAACATCTTACGCTGTGGGGCCTGGTTAAATTACACCCGCTGCGTTACGCCGCCGCGCTGCTGGGAATTGCCTTTATCGTGTTCGTATCGGTCGGGCCGTTTTTGAAATGGATGGGGCGATGAAATGAAGGTTAGGAATATAAAATTCATGCCTCTGCAAACGTATTAACCCACCAACCTCACAACCTGCCCGCCTTGTGTACTGTAAGGAAGCGTCACGGTAAAGGCGGTGCCTGCGTCCACCACGCTGGTGACGGTAATGTCTCCGCCCATCATGCGGCAATATTCGCGTGATAGTGCCAGTCCCAAACCTGTTCCACCGTAGTTGCGCGTGTTGTCCATATGCACTTGAGTGAAGGGTGTAAACAACCTTGCCAATTGTTCCGGCGTCATGCCGATACCCATGTCGGTCACGATAAACTGCACCGCCGCGTGCGGCTCTGCTTTGACATCCACAGTCAGGGCCACAGTTCCGTTGCGGGTGAATTTACAGGCGTTGTGCAGGAGATTGAACAGTACTTGTTTAAGTTTAGTCGGGTCGGCCTTGATGACACGCACATCGCCGGGCAGATTGACGACCATGCGATTGGACTGCTTTTCCGCAATGGGTTTGAGCACGGCAACCACCTCGTTCAACAGCGGTTGTAGAAGCAACTCTTCCATGTGCAGATCAGTGATGCCCGCCTCGATCTTGGACAGATCCAGCAGGTCGTTGATGAGTCTTAGCAAATGACGCGCGGAAATGGATATCCGCTTCAGGTCGCTTATTGTCGTTGCGCTACTGGTGCTGCCCGGCGACAGGGTTTCCTCCAGCAATTCACCGTAACCGATAATTGCATTGAGCGGGGTGCGCAACTCATGGCTCATGTTGGCGAGGAAGCGGGTTTTGGCAATATTGGCCGCTTCCGCTGAGAGCTTGGAAGCTTCCAGTTCGCGGGTGCGCTCCTGCACCTTCATCTCCAAAGATTGCGCAACGCGGGTTACGTCATCATGCGACTGTTTGAGGCGCCCCACCATCACGCGTAATGAGTTCGCCATAATTCCGATTTCGTCGCGTTGATCCAGCTGGATTTCCACATGAGCGTCGCCGCTGCTGACGCGATCCGCAAGCGCAGTGAGCTTTCTGATCGGCGCGGTGAAGCGCTCGGCGAAAATCCAGGTGATGAGAGCGCCGATGACTGCGCACACCACCGCGCCGATCAAGCTGAGACGCACCATGTCTTGAAGCTGCTGGTTTACTGATTCAAGCGAATAGACCAGAATCAAAGTCCCGTTGGCTGGAAGTCCGGGCGGCGCCACCGGCCCGCCAATTTTGAAGTAATCACTACTCTTTTCTGTAACCCACCCATGCGCCTTTTGCGCAAGTGCCGCAAACGGATCGCCCAGGACACGGTCGTGCAGCGCGTTTTCATCCGTTCCATCTGTCAATACCCGGCCATGCTCGTCCAGAACATACGCGGTACGCAAGGCGGTATCGGTTTTTGCAACATTAAGCTGAAAACGCAAATGGCGGATATCCAGCGTATAAATGTCATCGAAAACGGCTTCTGAAATCGCATTTGCAGTGGCGAGCAGCCCGGCTTCGAACTCCTGCAACATGCGATCACGCGTAGCAACTATCGAAAACGCAGTCACGGTTCCCGCCACGGCAAAAATAATAGAGAGCGTAAAGGCCAGGAGTTTGGCGCGTATGCTGGTCATGGCGAAAGTTGCAGAAGCTCGATGACGGCAGTGCGATATTGCTCGAACAGCTCCAGGGTTTGGGTGGGAACCGCATCAAACTTCAATGTGTTTTCAAAATTGGTCAGCAGCTCACCGCCTTCCTTGGTGCGATTCATTTCAATGAGTGAAGTGGTGACGGCGGCAACAATAGCAGGATCAAGGTCACCACGGACGCTCACCAAATGACGGGGAAGGGGCGGTGATTCCCAAATTATTTTCAGGCTCGGCAATGAATTCTTGGCGTATTTTTCCACGTTGTTATGCGACATGGCACCTGCATCGACGCGCCCTCGCAACACCCATTCCATCGTGTTCTCATCGTCACCGGAAAATACATAACCGAGCTTGCCGGCAGCCACAGGTGTGCCTGCCGCTGCGAGCAAAGACAGCGACTCTCCGGCATGTTCAAAAAGGATGCGTGGGACAATATAGCCCGTCGACGAAAATGGCTGTTCGAAGGCCACGGTCTTGCCGCGTAAATCAAGAATGGATTTGATGGGACTTTCAACGCGGGTAAAAATGACCGACCGGTATTCAGCAACTCCCCCTTTCCAGCGCCGCAGGATTATTTTGCCGCCCCCAATGTGATTGACCTCCATCGTGGGCATGGGACTGTCGATGAAAATGTCGACCTTGCCCAACCGCATCATCTCGCCCATCTCACGCGCATTCTTCGCCAGCGCTATGTGGCCTTCCGTGATGCCGTACGCGCCAAGCCGTGCCGCAAGATAATTCGCGATAGGTTGATAAGTCCGAATCAGTTTGGCAGGTTCATCGCCGAGCGTTCCAACGGTAATCGATTTTGCTTCAGCGCGAGCGAAGGCCAATCCACTTAATAACAGTGTTAGGCAAATGGTGGTCCAGGCTCTGAACATAATTGTGATTCTCATACGTCTTTTACAACCTGGCTGTTTAAATTTGGCGTGTAGCGGATTCGTACCGAACCGTCAGGAAGATGAGAGGTAGAATGCGCCGCCGAAGAATCACATCTGCACTACTTTCATCGGTACATGGTGGCAAATCTTGAGATTTGGCCGGTGATTTTACCATCGTGCCACGATGCGCATTTCCAACCGAGTTTTCCATCTCAAACAATCTTGCGTTAAATTCTTGAGGTGTTGGTAATTGCAACTTGCTGCGGGGGTTGAAGCGTGGGAACCCTTAAAAATACCTGAACGATAAATTGTTATGCGCTCAAGAACACATACTCCGCTCGAACCGATCCGGCATTATTATCTCTAAAGTTACAGCCCGGATTGACCGAAGATGAAAGTAAGGCGGAAACATCCATGAGCAATCTACTGCTGGAACCAACATCGACAGCGCAATGGCGTCAGTTAGTGACGGACGCGCAACATTCCACGCAGCAGCGTCTGGATGAGGAGCTGGAAAGCTATCTGGTGTTTCTGCTGATGCGATTTACCCAGCGACCGCAAGTCGTCATGAGCATCGTGGCGCTGGATTATCTTGAAGGCCAGTTGGCTCATGGCAAAGTACGGCACGAGCGGCTACGCGATGTGGGCGACCGCTGTTTGTTGTTTTCCGGATTGTTTCCGCAACTGGCGCGCCGCCGCCATGTGAGCGCGGATTACTACGTTAATGTGGGTCAGGGCGCGTATGCGGAATTATCCGGCACGTTGAGCCACAGCTTAGGCTCCATGTATCGACACTTAGCGCAAGGCTTTGTATCGCTCATGGATGTACTGCAAAACATGCGGCGCCTGGGTACGCAGCAACCGCTGCTTGACCCGCTGCACGCACTGGAACAATGGAGCCGCACCGGTAGCCATGGTGCCTGGGCGGATTTGCAGGCGGTGACCACCAGCCTCCCCGTAGTGCCGGAAAACAGCCAACCTCATTAAATTCGTTGGTGTAGTTACGCTGCACGCCAGCGCACTTTGCGCTAGAATCCCCGCCTCATTCCGCAACGTGTTTTCTCTCGCCATGACGCAACAACGCAAAGCGGTCGCTCTTATTTCCGGCGGGCTGGATTCCATGCTTGCCGCCAAAGTGATGCTCGAACAAGGCATCCACGTGGAAGGCATCAACTTCTACACGGGTTTTTGTGTCGAGGGCCACACGCACGCGATTCGCAAGCAGGATTCCGCACGGCCTAAACGCAACAACGCCTTATGGACGGCGGAGCAGCTGGGCATCAAGCTGCACATCATCGAGGTGATCGAGGAATA
Source organism: uncultured Gammaproteobacteria bacterium (assembly GCA_964532385.1). Taxonomy (GTDB): domain Bacteria; phylum Pseudomonadota; class Gammaproteobacteria; order SG8-11; family SG8-11; genus UBA6921. Next base: position 9,668 of record CAZHHW010000011.1, read on the forward strand.
CAAAGATGTGGTGCTGAATCCCAAGCACGGCTACGGTGCGCATTTGAATCCCTGTCTTGACTGCAAAGGTTTCATGGTGCGCAAAGCGCATGAATGGATGCAGGCGCATGGTTTTGACTTCATCATTACCGGCGAAGTCATCGGTCAGCGGCCGATGTCGCAGCGCCGCGACACCATGCCGGTGGTGGCGCGTGAATCGGGCGCGAACGATTTGCTGCTGCGCCCGTTGTGCGCAAAACTGCTGCCGGAAACCTTACCCGAGCGCGAAGGCTGGGTGCGGCGCGATCAACTGCTCGACTTCAATGGACGCGGGCGCAAGCCGCAGATGGCGCTGGCGGCGCGTTACGGGTATGTCGACTATGCGCAACCGGCGGGCGGCTGCTGCTTTCTGACCAATGAACAATATGCGCATAAACTGGCTGATTTGTGGCAGTCGCGCGGCGAGCGCACTTACGAGCTGGACGACATCATGCTGCTCAAGGTCGGGCGCCATTTGCGGCCGCGGCCGAATTTCAAACTCATCGTCGGCCGCGAAGAAGGCGAGAATAATTTTCTCGAAGGCTATCGCAAGCAGTTCACGCATTTGCGCACCGTAAGCCATCTCGGGCCGCTGGCCTTGATCGACGGCGAGATTCACGGCGACGACCTGCTGTTGGCCGCGCAACTGGTGGCGCGCTATTCTCAAGGACGCGATGCCGACAGCGTGCGGGTCTCGATCACCCCGTTCGAGGGCGCGGGTATTGAAAGCAAGGAAATCGACGTGCGCCCGATCGCCGACAGCGCGATCCCGGGAGACTGGCACCT
>CAZHHW010000011.1:10571-48749 GCA_964532385.1 uncultured Gammaproteobacteria bacterium
ATGCCGGTGATTCGCACCCAGCAGCGCGTCGAGACGCTTGCCAACGGCGACACGCTGGATATCATCTGCACCGATCCGGGTGCACAGAACGATATCCCCGCCTGGTGCCGCGTGCACGGGCATAAGCTGCTGGAATGCCGCACGCAAGACCGCGAGCTGATTATTTCCGTCGAGGTTGTCAAGTCTTGACCATTAAACCGCCCATCGATGCCGACACCCAGCGCTATCATGTGATCCGCAAGGTCACGTTGATCGGCGCGGTGTCCAACGTCGTGCTGGCGGCTGCGCAATTTACGTTCGGGGTACTGGGACATTCGCAAGCCTTGATCGCCGACGGAATTCACTCGTTGTCGGATCTGGTGACCGACATGCTGGGCGTGTTTGGCGCCAAACACGCCAGCCGCGCCGCCGATGCCGAGCACCCTTATGGGCACGGCCGCATCGAAGCCGTGGTGACGGTGGCGCTGGGCATGGTGCTGACGCTGGCCGCGGCGCTCATCATGTTCGATGCCACGCGCCGCCTGTTTGAACCGCAGCGTTTGTTGCAACCCACCTGGACGGTACTGGCGGTGGCGTGCGTTTCAGTCGCGGTCAAAGAATCGATGTACCGCTACACCTTGCGGGTCGCACGCACCATCCGCTCCGGCCTGTTACAAACCAACGCCTGGCACCACCGCAGCGATGCCTTGTCGTCCATCGTGGTCATCGTGGGCGTCGGCGGCACCATGAGCGGCTTGAATTATCTCGATGCCATCGCCGCCATCGGCGTCGCGGCAATGATCGCGCGCGTGGGTCTGACGCAGGCGTGGGCCGCTGTGCAGGAGCTGATCGATCAAGGACTGGATGCGGAACACGTGGCGACGATTCGCGGCAAAATTCTCTCTGAAAGCGGCGTGCGTCATCTGCATTTATTGCGCACCCGGCGCGTGGGCGGTAATGCCTTTGTCGACGTGCATATTCAGGTCGACCCGCGCCTGAGCGTGTCCGAAGCGCACCAGATCAGCGAAACCGTGCGCACCCGCTTGATCGGCGAAATCGATGAAGTCTCGGACGTGACCATTCATATCGACCCGGAAGACGATCTGGTCGCCAAACCCACCACCGGCTTGCCGCCGCGCGAAGTGGTGCTGGAGCAGCTAAAACAGCGTTGGGCTGCGATACCGCAGGCCACCCAGGTCCAGGAAACCACACTGCATTATCTGGATGGCAAGATTCATGTCGACCTCGAATTGCCGCTGCGTGCGGCAGGTTCGGTCGAAACTGCCCATGCGCTTGCGCAACAATTTGCGCAGCTCGGCAAAAAAGAAGAATATATCGCCGACGTCAAGGTTGGGTTTGTGGGGTAGCACCGTAGCAGTGCGCGATCCGCAGGAAACGAGTCATCATAGTGCACGATGGCCGGTGCAAACAGCGGCAAAATAACGCAAGTTGTTGAAGCAAATCACCCTCGATTCATGGCATAACTCCTGCTGATCGCTGATTCACGCCAGATTTTTATTTTATTTTTCGCCGTTCGTAAGACGGTCTATGGAAATTTTTTGGAGGGTTATAGCATGTCGGTCGCAAATATTTTGAAAATGGTTAAAGACAACAACGTGAAATTCGTGGACTTCCGCTTCACGGATACCCGCGGTAAAGAACAGCACGTTTCCTGCCCCACACACACGCTGGACGAAGGCACCTTTAAAGACGGCAAGATGTTCGACGGCTCGTCGATCACCGGCTGGAAAGGCATTAACGAATCCGACATGATTCTGATGCCCGACCCGACCACCGCCGTGATGGATCCGTTTTTCGACGAACCCACCATCATCATCCGCTGCGACATCATTGAGCCCTCCACCATGCAGGGTTATGAGCGCGATCCACGTTCGCTCGCCAAGCGCGGCGAAGCCTATTTGAAGTCCACCGGCATTGCCGATACCGCGTTCTTCGGCCCCGAACCCGAGTTCTTCATTTTCGACGACGTGCGCTGGGGTTCGGATATCAGCGGCTCGTTTTATAAAATCGACTCCAAGGAAGCCGGCTGGAACACGCAAGCCGTGTACGCCGACGGCAACATGGGGCATCGCCCCGGTGTTAAAGGCGGTTATTTCCCGGTGCCGCCGGTCGACTCGTTCCAGGACATCCGCTCGGCCATGTGCCTGGCGCTGGAAGAAATGGGCGTGATGGTAGAAGTGCATCATCATGAAGTCGCCACCGCCGGTCAGTGCGAAATCGGCGCGCGCTTCAACAGCCTGGTGAAAAAAGCCGACGAACTGCAAATCATGAAGTACGTGATTCACAACGTCGCGCACAGCTACGGCAAGACCGTGACCTTCATGCCCAAACCCCTGGTCGGCGACAACGGCAGCGGCATGCACGTGCACCAATCGTTCGCCAAAGACGGCGTGAATCTGTTCACCGGTAACAAGTACGGCGGGCTATCCGATCTGGCGCTGTTCTACATCGGCGGCATCATCAAACACGCCAAGGCGCTGAACGCAATCACCAACGCCAGCACCAACAGCTACAAGCGTCTGGTGCCCGGTTTCGAAGCCCCGGTGATGCTGGCCTACTCGGCCCGCAACCGTTCCGCGTCGATCCGCATTCCGCATGTGCAAAATCCGAAAGGCCGCCGCATCGAAGTGCGTTTCCCGGACAACACCGCCAATCCGTACCTGGCGTTCACCGCGATGATGATGGCGGGTCTGGACGGCATTCAGAACAAGATCCATCCGGGCGAAGCCATGGACAAGGATCTGTATGATCTGCCGCCCGAGGAAGAGAAAGACATCCCGAAGGTGTGCCACGCGCTCGACATGGCGCTGGAACACCTGGACAAAGATCGCGCCTTCCTGAAAGCCGGCGGTGTGTTCACCGACGACGTGATCGATGCCTACATCGCCGTCAAGATGGACGAAGTCACGCGCTTCCGCATGACCGCCCATCCGGTGGAATTCGATATGTATTACAGCTGCTAAGCGGTTCGAGCTGAGGGTTGTAAAACAAGCCCCCGCAAGGGGGCTTGTTGTTTGTGGGGATGCTATAGTTTTTAAAACTCCGAGGCCATCTCCATGCTCCACAAATTCGCAACTGGCATCCTGTTTGGATTACTGCTCAATAGCAGTGCGCACGCCGAGCTGTACAAAAAAGTCGATGAACAAGGCAATATCACCTATTCCGACGTACCCAGCGGTGCGGCCAAGCCAGTGCAGCCCCCGGGTCTGACCACCTATGGCACGCCCAGCCAGCACAAACAACCTGCGAAAAAACCTACAGACGCAACCAAGCCGTTGGCCATTATGAACTACACGGCACTGGCCATCACCAGCCCCGCAAACGACGATGTACTGCACGAGAACAGCGGGACGGTTACGCTAAAAATCAATGTAACGCCACCGCTCGACGCCAACGCCGGACATAAGCTGATCGTACTGCTCGACCAGAAATCCGCTGCTGAAGCGCAGTCTGCTGACATTACGTTAAAGGAAGTAGACCGCGGCGCGCACGCATTAAAAGTACAAATCACCGATGCGGCCGGACGCGTCATGAAAGAATCGGCAGAAATTAATTTCCAACTCCACCGTGGTCCGACGGCCGCGACACGTAAAGCGCGTAAATAATTCTAGAAACGTTTTCGCACTGCACTGACTTGGTGCGCGTGCGAAGTTTTTGCATTACTGTGAACGGCAGTGGTGCGGATTTCATTGCGGCCGCGCGCCGCCTGCGCCCCTGTTTTCGTGCATAAACGCCCTATTTTTGAGCCGCGCGAAGCAATTTGACTCACAACACCTGTGCCACCCTGAGTTTGGATTGGTTTTTGCTAAACACTCTCATGCCTCTGCGTAACCCTTTGCCACCCGAGCTTTATCGTCATCTACTGGACAACCTCACGACCGCGGTATTGTGGTTTGACGCGCAGTTGAATCTGCATTTCATCAATCCGGCGGGCGAGATGTTGTTTGCGGTCAGCGCCCGGCGTCTGCAAGGCATGAAGGCACGCGAGCTGTTTGCCGGTGCGGAGCATATCGTGCAAGGACTGGAACGAGCCTTGCGTTCGCAGCACGGTTTTACCGAACGCGAAATACAAATCACATTTCAAGGCAGCAAGATCAGCACGCTCGATACCATCGTTACACCAGTCAGCGAACCGCAACTGGGCAGCGGATTGCTCGTGGAGCTAATGCAATTGGACCGGCAACTTCGCATCACGCGCGAAGAAAACATCATGGCGCAGCAGAGCGTGTCGCGTGCGCTCACGCGCGGGCTGGCGCATGAAATAAAAAATCCGCTGGGCGGTTTGCGCGGCGCGGCACAGTTGCTTGAACGCGAGCTGGCCGACCCGCTGCTCAAGGAATACACCGACGTGATTATCGGCGAAGCCGACCGGCTGCAAAATCTGGTGGATCGCATGCTGGGACCTAACACCATTCCTAAAAAACGCACCATCAGCATTCATCAGATTCTGGAACGCGTGCGGCAACTGGTCAGCGCCGAAGTCCCCCCCCAGGTGCAACTGGTGCGCGACTACGACCCGAGTATTCCGGATTTGATTGCCGATCCCGACCAGCTCATTCAGGCGGTATTGAACATCGTTCGCAATGCCGCGCAGGCCGTGGGCGAGCAAGGTGAGATTCGGCTGCGTTCGCGCACATTGCGGCAGTACACCCTGGGGCAACAGCGCCACAAGATCGTCATCAAGGTCGACGTTCTTGACAATGGCCCGGGCATCGCCGCGGACATGATGGAAAGTATTTTTTACCCGATGGTCACGGGCCGTCCCGACGGCACGGGTCTGGGCTTGTCGATTGCGCAATCGATTATTAATCAACATGGCGGCTTGATCGAATGCGCCAGCGAACCGGGCAACACTTGCTTCACGCTGTTGTTGCCGATACAACCTTAACAAGGAACCGGCCATGAGCAACAAAGAACACATCTGGGTCATCGACGATGATCGCTCCATCCGCTGGGTGCTGGAAAAAGCGCTGCAACAAGCCGACATGGATGTGACCGCATTCCCAAGCGCCGCCAATGTGATCGAGTCCATCGAGCGCAGCCCGCCCGACGCCATCGTCACCGACATTCGCATGCCGGGCACCGATGGCATCACCCTGCTGAAGAATATCGGCGCGCGCTTTCCGGAGCTGCCGGTGATTATCATGACCGCGCACTCCGACCTCGACAGCGCGGTGTCGGCGTACCAGGGCGGCGCGTTTGAATATCTGCCCAAGCCGTTTGACATCGACGACGCCGTGGAACTGGTGCGGCGCGCGGTACAGCATGCACGCAACCGGCAGACCGGCGAAATCCAGAGCAGCAAAGCCGCCACGCCGGAAATCATCGGCGAAGCACCTTCGATGCAGGAAGTGTTTCGCGCTATCGGCCGCTTATCGCGCTCCAAAATCACCGTGCTCATCAACGGCGAATCCGGCACCGGCAAGGAGCTGGTTGCGCAGGCGCTGCACCGCCACAGCCCGCGCGCGGCGCAACCGTTTATCGCGCTCAACACCGCGGCGATTCCGCGCGATTTGCTGGAATCCGAACTGTTCGGCCATGAACGCGGCGCTTTCACCGGCGCGCAAAACATGCGGCGCGGACGTTTCGAACAAGCCGACGGCGGTACCTTGTTTCTCGATGAAATCGGCGACATGCCCGCCGAATTGCAAACGCGCTTGTTGCGCGTGCTGGCCGACGGCGAGTTTTACCGCGTCGGCGGACATCTGCCGATTAAAGTCGACGTGCGCATCATCGCCGCCACGCACCAAAATCTGGAACAACGGGTAAAAGAAGGAAAATTCCGCGAAGATTTATTCCACCGCCTCAATGTCATCCGCATTCACGTGCCGCCGATGCGCGAACGGCGCGAAGATGTGCCGTTGCTCTTACGACATTTCCTCGCCGCCGCCGCCACCGAATTAAATGTCGAGCCCAAGGTCATCGCGCCGGAAACCGAGAAATTTCTCGCCACGCTGGATTGGCCCGGCAATGTGCGTCAGTTGGAAAACACCTGCCGCTGGCTCACAGTGATGTCGCCTAGTAAAACCGTGCAAAAGGAAGATCTGCCGCCGGAACTGCTGGCCGAATCACCCACCGCCGGCAGCAGCGAGGATTGGGAAACCGCGCTGCGCCGCTGGGCCGACCGGCGTTTGGCCGCCGGCGAAAAAGCGCTACTCAACGACGCGGTACCACGCTTCGAACGTTTGATGATCGAATCCGCCCTCAAATACACCGGCGGCCGCCGTCAGGATGCAGCCATCTTGCTTGGCTGGGGCCGTAATACGCTGACCCGCAAAATCAAGGAATTGGGCATGGGCAACGCGGAAGACGACGACGAGGAACCGGCGTAGGAGCGGTGCCTTTTCCTGGGAACGCGAGCGTCCCGCTCGCTGTTTTGCGGGCAAGATGCCCGCGCTCCCGGAGGGTTGTTGACGCAGGCTGGTTCTTCAGGGCAAAGGAGAAATAGAGACCTTAATGAATTAATCAGCGTTTCCTTAGGTGAAGGAAAGTATGGCTTGAGTCAAATGACGATCAATCTGCTTTCACGGGCTCCGATAAACCGTCTCCTCTGCCGCTTTACATCCATACCTCACGCACTTGTGGCCGCTCGGAAGAAGATAACCTACACCCCGATACAGTTGAGATAAGCCTGTTCCAAATTATCGGCGCCGAATTGCGCACAGCACTCCGGCGGGCTGCCGACAAACTGGACCTTGCCGCCGTGCAGAATTGCGATGCGATCACATAAAGTTTCCACATCGTGCAGCATGTGCGTGCTGAAGAATAATGTCTTGCCCTGAACCTTTAGTTGTTGCAGATAGCCTTTCAATAACGCGCGCGCTTTCGGGTCCAAGCCGCTCATCGGCTCATCGAGCACCAATAAATCCTTGCCGCTTAGAAAGCATGCGGCCAATCCCAGCTTCTGCGCCATGCCTTTGGAATAATCGCGCACCGGCTTGGAGAGAGCCGAGGAATCCAGATCCAGCGTGGCCAGCATTTGCAGCAGCTGTGCTTCATCCACTGCCACACGATGCAGACGCGCCATGAAATTTAAAAAGTCACGGCCTGTAAGATAATAAGGAGGAAGAAACCGTTCCGGCAGATACGCCAGCCGCGCGCGTGCCTGGGCTTGACGATGATCGGTGCCAAAAATTTCCACCGAGCCGCTGTCGATATCGCAAAAATCCAGCAGGCTTTTGATCAGCGTGGTTTTGCCCGCGCCGTTCACGCCGACCAAACCGAAAAATTCACCGGCATTCACCGACAGATTCAAATCGCTTAAGGCAAGCTGGTGCGGGTAGCGCTTGGTGACATTGCGGAAGTGCAGTGCTGCGGTAGACATGTATGCAAGCATAGCGGTTTTTTTTGCCTATGTAGGCAATCGATCAACTCAAAAAGAAAGCCCGCCGAGAGGCGGGCTTTCTCCATCACTATGCTAAACATTACATATTAGATTTGCTGACAAACAATCACGCCAGCGGTTGGGGTCGCAATATTATATGCGGTACCTGCGGCAGCCGTTGCAGCCGCACCAGTAGCACCCGCACGAAATATCCCGGTCGTTGCCGTACCATCATCGAGTTGAATATCCATTGATTGGGCCATGCTGATGGGGACATTGCTGCCACATGCAACTGATCCAGAAATGCCGTAGGCAGCATCTTCAATTCCTACTACGCCACCCACGCTGCTGGTAGGCGGCAACGCTGCACCAGCCGTCGCAACTCCAGACATGAAGCCTGCCATACGCGTGTGTTGCCAATAGCTATTGCTCTCAGCCGCCGGCGCGGGCGCCGCAACTGCATTAAAGTTTCCGGAAATTACTCCATTCCCTGACCCACTAACTGCGCCAGTGAATCGTGTGGCCGCCGCACTATCATCACCCGGTATCGCGCGGTAACGATCCTGATATGTATAGAAAGCAATCGACACCGCCTTCATATCGTTGATCATGCTTTTGATTTTTCCGCTATTGATCATTTCTTGCCCTTTGAGTATTCCACCCAGAAGGAGTCCGATAATCACTAGCACGATGGCGATTTCCACCAGGGTAAATCCTGCTTGCTGCCGCTTCATAATGTCTTCTCCTGTTACTTTTCGTCGTCGAGATACAATGTCATTTGGTGGGTTTCGCCACGCCGCTGCGCTGTTGTTGCAAGGACTGCAACCGTTCGTTCAAGAAACGTAATTCGTTAATGTCCGTAATGGTGCCGCTCTCCAGTAACCCGCCGAGCAGGATGCGGGCGCTTTCCACTTCACCCATGTCTTCACGTATGAAGATGTGCATTTGTCGCGCCCAGGACGGAACTTCTTTGCTGCTGGTGTTATCGGCAAGGGCTTGCGCGAACTTTAACGCCAGCGGCAAATCGTTAAGCCGGTGCTTGGCAATAACCGCGCCCTGCGCCAGCCAGCGCCAGCGCAAATCCGGCGCCTCGATAAATTTTTGGTAAACGAAATCCAGCATGCGGCGCTGACGCGTCTCGTCGGACACTTCCGCATACAGGCGCGTGGCGGATAGCAGCGGATATTGACTTTTAACATCCAGGCTTAAGGAGGTTTCCAGCCAGCTCGCGACGCGCGCATAGTCGAGATTCCTGAAGGGGATGGTCACGCTGCCGTTGTCGAAGCATTGCAGCCACAACATCAGCGCCCGGGACAAGGTAATCGGATCGCCGAAGCTTGCCACACGCCATAACTCGACATCCATCGGCGCCGGGAGCTGTTCGGCCTTAGCCAGCACGGGCGGCTGCAACCCATTCCACGCGAGTTGCATGACCAAACCTGCCACGGCCACAGCAAGCACGGGTAACGGAACAGATTTAATGGCGCGTTCACGCATGCTGGCGTGCGGCTAGAGATTCTTGCGGTACAAGTCAAACAGCCCGGCGCCCGCCAGCAACACCAGGTAAATCAGGCTTTGGCCCACGATCGGCGCCAGCGCTAGCGGCTGGCCATTGTGGTAAACCAGCCACTCCGTGGCAGTAAAACGATCCAGGTTCGGCAACACGGTTGCGATGGCATCGACGAGATATGTCACGGCTTGCTGCGACCAGGATGATACGTCAACCAGAGGCCCCTGCCCCATCAACTTAATCGCACTGATCGAACGCGCCAATAAATAAAATGCGGCCACCACCGCGAATGCGGGCAAGGTCTGCTTCAGCGTCAGCATGCACAACAAACTGAGCGCGCACACCAGCAATAATTCGCAACCCAGCGAGAGCCCCCACAATGCGGCTTGATCGGGCGGCACCACCAGGAGCAGCGGCAAACTCATGCACACGGCGACTAATATCGCCACCGCTGCAAAACCCGCCAACTTGCCGAAAAAATAGCTCGCGCGCGGCAGCGGCAGCGACAGCACCAGTTCGAAGCCTTTGTCATTGAATTCGCGCACCATGCCGGTGATCACCGTCAGGCTCACGATGAATACCGCCGCCCAGCGCAAAAACGCGCCCAGAAATGCGGACTGGATTTGCTGGGTTTCGGTGATTGCAACGTGCGCCAGAAAACCGGCCAGCGCCACGGCGCCAAAAATAGTCAACACCACGATCCACAGCAAATGATTGCGGCGCGCTTCCAGAAAGGTGTAGTACGCGATGGCACGCACTTGATCAACATGAAGTCTGGCGGAAACAGTTTGCATGGCGGTCCGGGGGTCAGGGAATTGGCATGTCCCCGGAGTGTTGCAATGCGCGGGCCAGCGGCGGGCGGGCGCGATGAATCGCGCCACTACTTGGACTTGGGCTCAAGCTCCAGTGATTCGAGATCGAAGGTGTTTTCGGGTGTGGTCGGCACGGGCTTGGTGGCGCCGCGCGGTGCCAGCGACAAACTGGTGTCTTCGGGCGCCTTGCCTTCCGCGAGGCTGATGCGCAAACGCAGGTTATTTTGCGAATCGGCGTTACGCAGCGCTTCTTCCAGCGATACGGTTCCGGCTTTGTAGAGCTTGAACAAGGCGCTGTCGAACGTTTGCATGCCGATGTTTTCCGAACGGTCCATCACTTCCTTGATCTTGTGCACCTCGCCTTTCAGGATCAAATCGCAGATCAGCGGAGTTCCGAGCAGGACCTCGACCGCCACGGCGCGTTTGTCGTCCAAGGTTCGCACCAGGCGTTGCGAAATAAACGAGCGTACATTCAATGAAAGATCCATCAGCAACTGCGAGCGGCGATCTTCGGGAAAGAAGTTGATGATACGGTCGAGCGCCTGATTTGAACTGTTGGCGTGCAAGGTCGAAATACACAAGTGTCCGGTCTCGGCAAATGCGATGGCATGCTCCATGGTTTCCCGGTCGCGAATTTCGCCGATTAAAATCACATCCGGCGCCTGCCGCAAGGTATTCTTCAGAGCGTCTTCGTAGGAGTTGGTGTCGACGCCCACTTCGCGTTGATTGACGATGGATTTTTTATGCGAATGCACATATTCGATCGGATCTTCAATCGTGATGATGTGGCCGCTGGTGGTCGAGTTGCGGTAGTCGATCAACGACGCCAGCGAGGTCGACTTGCCCGAGCCGGTGCCGCCGATGAACAGAATCAGGCCGCGCTTTTGCAGCACTAATTTTTTCAGGATCGGCGGTAAACCCAAGCTTTCCGGGCTGGGTATTTCAGTTTTTATCAAGCGCACCACCATGCCGATTTCATTGCGCTGTCTGAAAATATTCACGCGAAAACGGCCCACGCCACCCAGGCCCACCGCAAGATTCATTTCCGGTTTAAGTTCGAATTCGGCGGCCTGGGTTTCGTTCATGACCTCAAGCGCGATCTGCTTAACACGCCCGGCAGGAAGCGTGGCCTGCTCCACCGGCTTGATCATGCCCTGCACCTTCATGCTCGGATACGCACCGGTCGTCAGGTACAAATCGGAAGCATCGTACGTGGACATCAACTTGAGGTAATCTTTGAATTCCATAAATGCGGTTGGCTCCGGGCAGGCTGCTTCTGCATATCGGAAATTCGTCCCCTTATCTTTAGCGCGTGCTGCAACATTGCGATGACCGACACATTTCCCCAGCCTGCCGCACCCGCTGAATTGCAAGCACCCGCGCTACAACGTTTGCAGCAGTTTCGCGATGCGTGCGGCGCACGTGACCTGGTTGCAGAACTTGGCGCCGATAGCGTGACGCGCGCATTTATTTGCAGCGAATTTATTGCGCAACTCTGCGTTCGTGAGCCGCAACTGCTGATTGAACTCCATGACAGCGGCGATCTGCGCGCCGTTTATGCGGAGTCAACACCAGGAACCCAGCTTGCCCTGCGGCTTGCCGATGCGCTCAACGAAACCCTGCTGGCACAGCGCCTGCGGCAATTCCGGCGCCGCGAAATGTTGCGCATTGCGTGGCGCGATGTACTGGGCTGGGCCGACCTCACCGAAACCATGCGCGACCTGAGTTTCCTGGCGGACGCCTGCATCGACGCCGCACTGACCCGCCTCGAAGGTTTCGCGGTGAGCGTTTGGGGCGCACCCGCCAACCTGCATGGCGAGACACAAAGGCTGGCGGTTATCGCCATGGGCAAACTGGGCGCGGGCGAGCTTAATTTTTCGTCCGACGTGGATTTGATTTTCGCCTATGCGGACGACGGCGAGACCTGCGGTGGTCCACGCACCACCAGCAACAGCGAATTTTTCACGCGGCTGGGCCAGCAATTGATCAATACCTTGAGCCAAGCCACCGCCGACGGCTTCGTGTTTCGCGTCGATGTGCGTTTGCGCCCGTTCGGCGACAGCGGCCCGCTGGCGATGGGATTCGACGCCATGGAACAGTACTACCAGGAACACGGCCGTGAGTGGGAGCGTTATGCGTTGATCAAGGCACGGGCGTGCGCGGGCGACATTGCCGCCGGCGAACGTCTATTGCGCACGCTGACGCCGTTCGTTTACCGCCGCTATCTCGACTTCGGCGCTTTCGAATCGCTGCGCGACATGAAACGCATGATCACCCAAGAGGTGAAGCGCAAAGGACTGGAAGAAAATATCAAGCTTGGGTCCGGCGGTATCCGCGAAATCGAATTCATCGGCCAGGCGTTTCAATTGATTCGCGGCGGCCGCCAACCCGGACTGCGTGAACGCCGCATTCAAGCGGTGCTGGAACGGTTGCGCGACGCGAAGTATTTACCCGATTACGTAGTGCGCGAACTGCAAGATGCTTATGTGTTACTGCGTAACAGCGAGCACCGCTTGCAGGAAGTCGCCGATCAACAAACGCATAACCTCCCCGCCGAAACACTCGGCCGCGCACGCCTCGCCTACGCGTTGGGTTTCGCGGACTGGAACGCGTATGAAGCGGCCCTGCGTAAACACCGGCAACATGTCCACAACCATTTCGAGCAAGTGTTCGCGGCGCCCCAGGCCGAATCCGCCGTTGACGATGCGGCGCTGGAATTATCAGGTGTATGGAACGGCGCATTGACCCGCGCTGCGCGCAGTCAAGCCTTGGCTCGCCTGGGCTTTTCCGCACCGGAAGACGCGCTGGAAATCCTCTCGCAACTGCGCCGCAGCAGCGCCTTTCGCGCCCTGGGCAATACCGGCCAACAGCGCCTCGATCTGCTGGTTCCGCTGATCCTGGGCGCGGCGGGCAGGACCCGCAACGCGGCGGAAACGCTGCAACGGATTTTACGCCTGATCGAAGCGGTCGCACGCCGCACGGCCTATTTATCGTTGCTGGTCGAAAACCCGATGGCCTTGTCTCAATTAGTCAAGCTCTGCTCCTCAAGCGCCTGGATCGCGGAACTGTTGGGCCGTCATCCGGTGCTGCTCGATGAATTGCTCGACCCGCGTTCGCTCTATGCCCCGCCCGCCGCCCAGGCGCTGCGCGCAGAGCTCGCACAGCGCCTGAACGGCGTCGGGGCGGATGATCTGGAGCAGCAGATGGAAGCGTTGCGCCAGTTCAAGCAGGCCAATGTATTACGGATCGCGGCCGCCGACATCGCCGATGCCCTGCCTTTGATGATCGTCAGCGACCATTTGAGTTGGATCGCCGAAGCCGTCATCGCGGCCGCATTGGACATCGCGTGGCGTGAATTGACCCTTCGGCATGGGGCGCCTGAAGAGCCAGGTTTTGCCGTCATCGCTTACGGCAAGTTGGGCGGGCTGGAACTGGGCTACGGTTCCGATCTTGACTTGGTGTTTTTATATGCCGCGTCCCATCAGGAGCAACTCACGAGCGGTGCCAAACCGATTGCCGGCGCGGTATTTTTTACGCGCCTGGCGCAACGCCTGGTGCATATTTTTACCGCACATACTCCGTCGGGCGTGTTGTACGACATCGATTTGCGCCTGCGTCCCAGCGGCGCCTCGGGGCTGCTGGTCAGCAGCCTGGATGCTTATGCCGAATACCAAACAGCGGAAGCCTGGACCTGGGAACACCAGGCCTTGGTGCGCGCACGTCCGGTCGCGGGCGGCGCACCGGTGTGGCAGCATTTCGCCGCCATCCGCCGCGCGATTCTCACGCGCCGGCGTGACCTCGAGCAACTGCGCGGCGAAGTGCGCGCGATGCGCGAGAAAATGCGCGCCACGTTCCCCAACCCCGGCGCGGGCAAGTTCGATTTGAAACAAGGCTGGGGCGGCATCGTCGACATCGAATTCCTGGTGCAATTCGGCGTATTGGCGTGGGCGCACGAGTATCCAGGATTGCTCGCTTTTACCGATAACATCCGGCTGCTCGGCGAATTGGGCGAAGCGAAGAAACTTGCTGCTGATGAAGTACGCACCTTGTCCGACGCGTATCGAACCTATCGCGCCCGGCTGCACAAGGCGGCATTGCAAAATGTACCGGCGGTGGTCGATGAAGCTGAATATGCAAAACCGCGCGCGGAGGTGACGAGCGTGTGGAATAAACTCTTAGAGCCCTAGCGGAGGATTTATACCTGATGCGCGTACGCCTTTCCCTATGCCCCGTCCCGCCATTTATGCTCCAATATGCGCTGCTGCGCGGCAGTGCCATAGGCGCCGCGACTTTTCCAAAGCCAGGGGGCACGTTATTGACTGATTCAGAAAAGTTCCGCCACGTGAATTCCTTGCAGCCGGTTTGCTTATCCAGCACCCCGGCGAAGACGGGCCGGCACCGATGACCGCAGCCTTACGGGTTCCACCGCCCGGCGCAACCGCCGCACCGGCTCCGCTGTTTCGCGCATTATGCGCGGCGCTGATTTTCACCTTCTGCGCCATTACGCTGATCGCCGACGATGTCGGCAGCGCGATGTTCTTTATCCTTGCGCTGCTGGGTTGCGCTGCGGCGTTTTATCCGGCGCAACACGAACCGCTGCCGCGTGAAATCAAACTGATCTTTTTTGCCATCGGCCTGTTTTTTCTGGTCGCCTTATTATCGTACGTGGTCACCGACGGTTCGGAGAACGGCTACAAGCGTCTCGGCCGCTACGCGCGCTTTTTGCTGGTGATCCCGCTCTATTACATTCTGCAACGCGCGCGTCCCGGCATCGCGGCGTTATGGTGGGGCGTTTGCCTGGGCGCCATCGCCGCGGGACTGGCGGCGATGGATCAGGCCTGGTGGCAGGTGTGGTACACGCAAACCGATCGCGCCAGCGGTTCGGTGCATCCGATTATTTTCGGTAACCTGTCGTTGCTGCTCGCGGCATTGAGTCTGGCGGGCGCGGGCTACTTCGCGAAAATTCATCGTGGCTTGCTGGTGGTGCCGGGGCTGGCCGCATTGATGGGCATGTCCGGCAGCTTTCTTTCGGAATCACGCGGCGGCTGGCTGGCTTTACCGGCATTGGCGGTGATTTTTATCTGGTACGCACACGACAAAATGAAGGCGTGGCAGTTGACCGTGCTGGGTGTAGTTTTAACGGGGTTTTGCGTGGCGGTATGGTACACGCCGCAAAGTGGTGTGCATGCGCGCATCGACGAGGCGACCCAGGAAATCTCCGCTTATTTCACTACGCATGACGCCACCACCTCGGTCGGCGCACGCCTGGAAATGTGGAAGGCCGCCTGGATGATTTTTCGTCAACACCCGCTCCTGGGTGTCGGCATGGGCGGATTCGCGGTCGAAAAACAGGCCTTGATCGACGCCGGAAACCTGGACCCCGCGGTCGCGTCCTTCCTGCATCCGCACAATGAATACGCCGCCGCGCTTGCGACGCGCGGAATCATTGGCTTGGTCTCGCTGCTGCTGATGTTCGGCGTGACCGGAAAAGTTTTTTACGACATGGCGCGGCGCGCACAACCTGCCACGCAACTGGCGGGGTTTGCCGGTCTGATTGTGGTGATCAGTTTCGCGCACTTCGCGCTTTCCGGCGACACCTTCGACCGCGCGCTGCCCATCACTTTCTTCACCTTTCTGATCGCAATATTGATGGCATTGGCACCGGCCTCGTCCGCACGCCGCATTCGATAGTCATGCTTATTTTTTTTGACGTCCCGCATCTTTACTATTTGCCGCAATTTCTGCCGATTTACCGCGAATTACGCGCGCGCGGCCTGCCCGGCCTGGAAGTGGTGTTCGTGTTCTACACGCAGATCGACAGTGCGGAAATGACGCAAATTCTCAAAGACGCGGCCGCCACCGAACAGTTGCCGGCGCAGTGGGTGGGTACATTGGAGGATGGACTCGCATTTTATAAAACGCGGCAACCCCGCTGGATCATTTTCGGCAAGGGCTACAAATATCTCGACGACTTGCCCGCGGCGTGCAACACCGCGATGGTGAATCACGGCGCGGGTATCAAATCCTCGCACCAAAATATCGACGCGTGCCGCTTTTCCATTCGCTTCACGGAAGGGCCCTACCAGTTACAGCAACTCAAAAAGCACTATCCCCCGGGAAACTACATCGACGTCGGCTTTTCCAAACTGGATCCGTTGTTCCGCAATGAACCGGTCGCCGGCTCGCTAAGCCTCGGCGCGCTCGGCTTGGACCCCACTAAAAAAACCCTGCTGTACGCGCCGACTTTTTATCCCAGCTCCATCGAACTGTTCGCCGACGACTGGCCGCGGCAATTTTCGAATTACAATCTGATCGTCAAACCGCATTTTTTCACGCACAGCAAAAAACGCTATCACGCGCAACGGCGCAAATTGGCGCTGTGGAAAACCGCCGCCAACGTGCATGTCGCCACGGCGGCGGAATATTCCCTGCTGCCGTTTTTCGCGCTCGCCGATGTGTTGATCAGCGATGCCTCCACCGCGCTGTTTGAATTCGCCGCGCTGAACAAACCGGTGGTGTGGTGCGATTTTTTGAAACTGCGCTGGACCTATCGCGGCCTGTTTGCGTTCCGCCACACACGCCGCATGGATCAGGACATCCTGGTCTACGCCGACATCGCCGCACATGCGCCCGCTTACAAGCAGCTCCTGTCCATCGTCGAACGGCAACTGGCGCAACCGCAAGAACATGAAAAACAGCGCCTGGCGTATGCCGAACAATTGCTCGGCCGCTGCGACGGCCGCGTGTCGGAACGGATTGTCGACAGCCTGCTGGCATTCAAACGCTAACGCATCGCTCGTTGCGCGCCCGGGATTTAGCGGGGATAATTTCGGCGCGGACACTAGGTTCGCGGACGGCCTCAAGACAACGGTGAAACAACATGCAAAACATCAGGATCGCGATTGCGGGTTTGGGTAACTGCGCCAGCTCATTGGTGCAAGGCATCGAATATTACCGCGACAAGACCCAGGAAGACGCTATCGGTCTGATGAACTGGGAAATCGACGGCTACACGCCGTCCGACATCGAAGTGGTTGCCGCGTTCGACATCGATGCGCGCAAGGTCGGCAAGGATGTCGCCGAAGCGATTTTCGCCGAGCCCAACTGCACCGCCATTTTCTGCAAGAACATTCCCAAGACCGGCGCCATCGTCAAGTTCGGCCCGGTGATGGATGGCTTTCCCGACCACATGAAGGAATACCGCGACGGTCGCACTTTTGTGGTCGCCGACGCGAAAACGCCCACCAAGCAGGACATCGTCAAGGCGCTGAAAGATTCCGGCGCGGAAATCCTGCTGAACTACCTGCCGGTCGGCTCCGAACTGGCTTCGAAATTTTATGCCGAGTGCGCGCTCGAGGCGGGCGTGGCTTTCATCAACAACATCCCGGTGTTCATCGCCAGCGATCCGGCGTGGGCGGAACGTTTCGCCAAAAAAGGTTTGCCGATCGTCGGCGACGATATCAAGGCGCAGGTCGGCGCCACCATCACGCACCGGGTATTGACAGATTTATTCAAAAAACGCGGCGTGAAGCTGGAACACACTTATCAAATGAACACCGGCGGCAATACCGACTTTTTGAACATGCTCAATCGCAGCCGCTTGGCATCCAAGAAAACCTCCAAGACCGAAGCCGTGCAATCCGTGATGCACACGCGCATGGACAGCGAAGACATCCACGTCGGGCCCAGCGACTACATCCCCTGGCTGAACGACAACAAGGTGTGCTTCATCCGCATGGAAGGCAAACTGTTCGGCGATGTGCCGATGAACATCGAGCTGCGCCTGTCGGTGGAAGATTCGCCCAATTCGGCGGGCGTCGCGATCGACGCGATCCGTTGCTGCAAGCTGGCACTGAGCCGGAAACAGGGCGGTATCCTGCACTCGACCTCGTCTTACCTGATGAAACATCCGCCGGTGCAATACGTCGACGACGAAGCACATCGTCTGCTGCGCGCCTTCATCAACAAAGAAAGCGACTACTGAGTGGCATGCCATGATTGCTTCCCGAAAAGTCAACACCGACACCTGCCTGATCATCGCCGCCGGCATGGGCACGCGCGTTTCGCACCTGATCGACTCCAAGCCTTTGCTGGCGGTGCACGGCGAGGCGTTGATCGACCGCGTCATTCTCACGGCGCGTATGGCGGGCATCGAACATTTCGTGGTGGTCTCGGGCTACAACGGCGACAAGCTGCGCAAGCACCTCGACGATTTCGCGTTGCGCGAACAATTGCATATCCGCCACGTGCCCAATGAGGAATACCAACGTCCCAATGGCGTCTCGGTGCATAAAGCGGCGCAAATTCTGCGCAAGCCATTTTTCCTCGTGATGGCGGATCATCTCGTCGATCCGGGCATTATGATCGACATGAACCAGGCGGCATTGCCCAAAGACGGCCTGCTGCTGGCCGTCGATTACGCATTGAACAATCCGCATGTCGATCTCGACGACGTAACCAAAGTTGCAGTCGATAATGGCGTGATCAAAAACATCGGCAAGCAAATGGCTGCATACAATGGCTACGACACCGGTGTTTTTCTGTGCACCCCGGCCCTGTTCGGCGCCTTGCAAGAAAGCTTCGATGCCGGTGACGAATCGCTGTCCGGCGGCGTGCGCATTCTGGCGCAACGCGGGTTGGCCCACGCATTCGACATTCGTGGCCGCGTGTGGATCGATGTCGACGACGAAGCGGCTTATCGCAAAGCGATGCAAGCCTTCGCGTAATTTTTTGCGCCGCGCTTTGCGCTTTTACGGTCTCACCCTCCCCTCCCATCTCTCGTCGCGCCGTCGACCCTTCATGCAATTGACATGGAACGGGTCGAGCGGCTAGAGTCCGCAGCTCATTGCTTCAGGTTCCCCCGCGATAGTGCATCGCTGGGGTTAAACGGGAAGCCGGTGCGTTCATCATGAACTAACCCGGCACTGCCCCCGCAACGGTAAACGAGCTAAAGATCCGCATCACGCCACTGTGTTGAAAAACATGGGAAGGCGCGGATCGAGGGAGAAACTCCACTTCCAATTAAAATCGAGACCTGGCACCCCAACGCGAAAACGGGGTAACGGCGCATCGATTGAATTGGAATGGCCCCTCCCACTCGTGAGTCCGGAGACCGGCCTGCAGCATGTACGTCGGGTATCGCGGAGGGCGATGCCACGGGTGCTGCCTGCATTCTCGCTCCCGTTGTTGTCCTTCCGCGTACCCGCATCACTCAAACTTTTACTTTTTGCGCGGCGGGCGCGGGAGACAACATGCGGAAGTTTCATCACCTGGCGGCATTGCTGCCGGCGGCCATCGGTTGTACTGCAATTTTCGCGGCGGACGATTCCGCCGTACCGGTCATCATCACCGCCACGCGCACCGCGCAAAATACCGACGCCACCTTGGCGTCGGTCACGGTAATTACGCGCGAGGATCTGGAGCGCAACCAAGTCCTGTCGGTGCAAGGCGCGCTACGTGACGTCCCCGGTATCAACATCGACAACAACGGCGGACTGGGCAAATACACTTCGATCTTTATGCGCGGCACCAACCCCGGCCACGTTTTGATTTTGGTGGACGGCATCAAGGTCGGCTCGGCGACAGCGGGCACCACAGCCATACAAGACATCCCCGTCGATCAGATAGAACGCATCGAAGTTGTGCGCGGCCCCTTATCAAGCTTGTATGGGTCGGAGGCTATCGGCGGCGTCATTCAGATATTTACGCGTAAAGGTCAAGGACCGCTCACTCCGAACTTCAGCATCGGAGCGGGAAGTCACCATACTTACAAACTTGATGCCGGACTCAGTCGCGCCGTCGACGATAGTTGGTTCAGTGCGAACCTCGGCAAACTGAATTCTGCGGGCATCAATGCTTGTCGAGGGGAACCCTATACCACCTTCACGGCGCCGTCCGGCGGTTGTTACACCATTGAACCGGACGCGGATGGCTACCGGCAACAATCAGCCGCACTGCGCGCCGGACATCGCTTTTCCAACGACACGGATTTCGAAGCTTCGGCACTGCGCAGCCAAGGCGACTCGCAATATGACGGAACCCGTCAGAACGAAGGGAAATTCATGCAGCAGATGATTAGTGGGAAGCTGCGTTTTGCTCCCATTAACATTTGGCGGACTACCTTGCTTACCGGACGTAGCTGGGACAATACGAAAAATTATTTGCATGGCGATTACAAAAGCAAATTCAATACCCGGCGCGATACGGTGTCATTACAAAACGATGTCTCAACCGCAGACAACCAGCTCGCCACCTTGGGCTTTGACTATCAGAATGACAGCGTAAATAGCGACAAAAATTTCACCGTCACGGAACGGGACAACAAAGGCGTGTTTGCCCAATATCAAACGGTGATTGCCGCTCACACCCTCGCCATCAGCGCGCGTCGCGATAACAACGAACAATTTGGCTACCACTCCACCGGTAGCCTGGCATGGGGTTACGCATATGTGGAAGGTCCGCGGCTGTCGGTATCGGTTGGCAGCGCGTTCAAGGCACCCACCTTCAATGACTTGTATTGGCCGATCGAAACCTACATGGACCCGGATTACGGCACCGTCTCCATTTACCATGGCATCTCGACGCTATCCCCGGAAAAATCGCAAAGTGTCGAGATCGGCATACATGAACTCAAGATGGGCGATGCAGTCGCCGGATTGTCTATCTATCAGACACGCATTCGCAATCTTATCGACTTAACGACAACTGCCACGGGACTCAACGAATACACCACCACTCCCGAGAATCTCAACATAGCGCGTATTCGAGGAGTTGATGCGGAGTTGTCGGCGCACATATTCGAATGGAATCTGAACGCGCGCGCCACTTTGCTCAAACCCGAGGATCGCTCGGCCGGGCCGACCCAAGGCAACATTCTGCGCCGACGTGCACAGGAAACCTTCCGCATTGACGCGGATCGCGCCTACGGCGAATACCGCTTCGGTACGACGTTGTTTGCCGCAGGCAAAAGCTATGAGGATTTGGCCAATACCGAAGCACTCGCAGGCTACGCAACGCTCGACCTGCGCGCGGAGTATGCCATCGACAAGAGCTGGCGCCTGCAAGGGCGTGTTGCAAACTTGTTCGACAAACACTACGAAACAGCCCGCTATTACAACCAAGACGGCCGCAATTATTTTCTCACCCTGCGTTATCAACCCACCACGAAGTAAACTTCAAGGAGATGCAACATGACCACCCTCGCAACCAAGCAGCAGGTCTTGATCGGATTGATTCTGGCCTTGCTGATGCTCGCCACACGCTTTCACCATTTCGGATCGGCATTGAGTTTGCCCGATGCTTCGCTGGCGATTTTCTTTATCGCCGGCATTTATCTGCGGCCCGCGCTGTTTTTCGGAATATTCCTGACTGAAGCGGGAGTCATCGACTACGTGGCCACCGCGAATGGCGTGGACGGCTGGTGCATGAGTCCCGCGTATGTATTCCTGATTCCGACCTATGCCTGCCTGTGGTTCGCGGGCCGCGTGTATGCACGCAAGCATCGGAATACGTGGAGCACCCTGGCACCGCTGAGCATCGCGGTATTACTGAGTACCGGCATGGCATTCCTGATTTCCAACGCGAGCTTCTACTTGCTGTCGGGCCGCTTTCCCGACATGGGCTGGACGGAATATGCCGCGCGTGTCGCGCAATACTTCCCGCCATATCTGCTCGGCGCATGCATTTATGTGGCGGCTGCAGCCGTGTTGCACGTACTCGTCGCCGCGCTGACGGCGAAATCCTCACCCGGCACCACACCGGCATGAGCGCCCGCCGCTGCCCGGCTTTGTTGGTCAGCGCACCGGCATCGGGTCAGGGCAAGACTACCGTCACGGCGGCACTGGCGCGCAAGCTTCGCAACCAGGGCCGCCGCGTACGCGTATTCAAAGCCGGGCCGGATTTCATCGATCCGATGATTCTGGAACGCGCCTCAGGTCAACCGGTGCACGTGCTTGACTTATGGATGTGCGGCGTGGCGCAGTGCCGCGAATTGCTGTATCAAGCCGCCGGTGACGCGGATTTGATTTTGGTGGAAGGCGTGATGGGCTTGTTCGACGGCACGCCTTCCTCCGCCGATCTGGCGGAAAAATTTAGTTTGCCGGTGCTTGCCGTCATCGACGCGTGGGCAATGGCACAAACTTTTGGAGCGGTAGTGCACGGGCTGGCGGGTTACCACCCGCAACTGCGCGTGCACGCCGCCATCGGCAACCGCGTTGCGGGCAGCGGTCACGCGGCCATGCTGGCGGAAAGCCTGCCGCCGTCGGTTGTCACGTTTGGGCACTTGGCACGCGATGCGGATATCGCATTGCCGGAACGGCACCTGGGCTTGCTGCAAGCCGCAGAAATCGGCGATCTGGACAAACGCATCCAGTCCGCCGCGGAACTCCTGCACTTCGACCTCGATTTCGCTTCACTCACGCCGGTGACGTTTGCAGCTTCGGACACTGCGCCGCTGCCGCGCGCACTTGCCGGCGTGCGCATCGGTGTGGCGCGCGATGCCGCATTCTCATTTATTTACCGTGCGAATCTCGATGTGCTGGAACGACTTGGCGCGCAACTCGTGTATTTCTCGCCGCTGGCCCAGCAACCCGTGCCGGAAGTTGACAGCCTGTGGTTGCCGGGCGGCTACCCGGAATTGCATTTGCACGCGCTTGCCGCCAATGACGCTTTTAAACAGGGATTGCGTGCGCATCACGCGCGCGGCAAGCCCATCGTCGCCGAGTGCGGCGGCATGCTGGCGCTGCTGCAAACCTTGTCCGGCGACAACCACCCGCGCGTCGAGATGGCGGGCCTGTTGCCGGGCCACGGCGTCATGCATACCCGCTTAAGCGCAATTGGTGGGCAATCCGTTACACTGCCCGAAGGCGAACTGCGCGGCCACACCTTTCATTACTCGCGCATAGAGGGCGCACCAGAACCGATAACACACGGCACCGCGCAACACGGCGGCACGCCCGGCGAAGCGGTGTACCGCGATCGCCGCTTGCATGCGTCGTATCTGCATCTTTATTTTCCATCGAATCCCCAAGCGGTTGCAGGTCTGTTCGCGCCATGACAAATCACCGCGACCTGTTTCCCAAACGCATCGTCTGCCTCACCGAGGAGACCACCGAAACGCTGTATTTACTGGGCGAGCAAGACCGCATCGTCGGCATCTCCGGCTTCACGGTGCGCCCGCCGCAGGCACGCAAGGAAAAACCCAAAGTCGCCGCGTTCACGTCGGCGAAGATCGATAAAATTCTCGCGCTCGAACCGGATCTGGTGCTGGGCTTCTCCGATCTGCAAGCCGATATCGCCGCGCAATTGATCCGCCACGGCATCAATGTGCACGTGTTCAACCAGCGCTCGGTGAAAGAAATTTTCAGCATGATCGCGATGCTCGGCGCGTTGGTCGGCGCGCCGGAAAAAACCATCGCACTGCTCGACCGCTTGCGTGCGGATGTGGAGCGCGTGCGCGCCAGCGCCGCCACGCTCGCGCGCCGCCCGCGTGTGTATTTCGAAGAATGGGACGAGCCGATGATCTCCAGTATTCGCTGGGTGTCGGAGCTGGTCGGCATCGCGGGCGGCGACGAGTGTTTCCCGGAACTCTCGCACGCACAAGGCGCCAAGCAACGCATCATCGCCGACGCCGATGAAGTGGTACGCCGCGCCCCCGACATTATTATCGGCTCGTGGTGCGGCAAAAAATTCCAGCCTGAAACTGTCAAGCAGCGCCCCGGCTGGGCCAGCATTCCCGCCGTGCGCGACGGCCGCCTCTACGAAATAAAATCGCCGGATATTTTACAACCGGGACCCGCCGCGCTCACCGACGGTCTGCAACAACTCCACGACATCATTCGCCGCTGGGCGGAAGGAACGCAAACATGACAACCACCGATGAAACTGCCCGTGCTGAACGCCATCGCGTTCGCATGGCGCGCAAAAAGGAAATCGTCGACGCGAAAATCGCGCAGGCGGATCGCGACCAGGGCGTGCTGCTGGTGCTCACCGGCAACGGTAAAGGTAAAAGCAGTTCGGGTTTCGGCATGCTGGCGCGCGCGCTCGGCCACGGCATGCGCGCCGGTGTGGTGCAATTCATCAAGGGGTCGTTCAGCACCGGCGAGGAAGCGTTTTTCCGCCGCTTCGATGAAGTGCAATACCACGTAATGGGTGAAGGCTTTACCTGGGAAACGCAGGATCGCACACGCGATATCACCGCCGCGCAGGCAGCCTGGGACAAAGCCGCACGCCTGCTCAACGATGACGGCATCGAATTGGTGCTGCTCGATGAACTGAACATCGCGCTCAAATATGGCTACGTGCAACTCGACGTTGTCATTACCGCGCTGCAACAGCGCCCGGCAATGCAACATGTTGTTGTTACCGGACGCGGCGCACCGCAAGCGCTGCTCGACATCGCCGATACGGTGACGGAAATGGTGGTTGTCAAGCACGCGTTCGATGCCGGCGTGCGCGCGCAAAAAGGCGTCGAGTTATGACATCGACGCGCGGCTGCCTGATGATCCAAGGCACCACCTCGGATGCGGGGAAAAGCTCGCTGGTGGCCGGCTTGTGCCGGGTGTTGAAACGGCGCGGCGTGCGCGTCGCGCCGTTCAAGCCGCAAAACATGGCACTCAATAGTGCGGTCACGGTCGACGGTGGCGAGATCGGACGCGCGCAGGCAGTGCAAGCGCAAGCCTGCGGTTTGGAGCCGCACAGCGACATGAACCCGGTGCTACTCAAACCCAATTCGGACATCGGCGCGCAAGTCATCATTCACGGCAAGGCGCTCGCGAACATGGATGCGCGTGATTATCACGACTACAAAACCATTGCGATGCAGGCGGTGCTGGAATCGTACGCACGGCTGCGCGCGCAATACGATGTGATCATTGTCGAAGGCGCGGGCAGCCCGGCCGAGATCAATCTGCGCGATAAGGACATCGCCAACATGGGCTTTGCCGAAACGGTGGATTGCCCGGTGTTGATCGTCGCCGACATCGATCGCGGCGGCGTGTTCGCGCATCTGGTCGGCACGCTGGCGTTGCTTTCTGAAACTGAACAGGCGCGGGTAGCGGGTTTTGTCATTAATAGATTTCGCGGCGATTTGGCGCTGCTGATGCCGGGGGTGGATTGGCTGACGGCGCACACCGGCAAGCCGACGTTCGGCGTGTTGCCGTATTTGCAGGGGCTGCATTTGGAGGCGGAGGATGCGTTGCCGCGTACGCCAACGATTGCCTTTCAACCGCATCGTAGGATTCCTTCCCCCTGCAAGGAGGAAGAGCAGGATAAAGGTGGTATGTATGGTCGACCCCCATCCCAACCTTCCCCCTTGCAGGGGGAAGGGGTCACAGGTTGTGCTAGTCGTGCATCGCTGCGCATCCTCGTCCCCGCCCTGCCGCGCATCAGCAATCACACCGATTTCGATGCGTTACGTCTGCATCCGCAAGTCGATTTCCAGTTCATCGGACCGGATCAAGACATTCCGGCCGCCGATCTGATGATTCTGCCGGGCAGCAAAAGTGTGCGTGCGGATCTCGCCTGGTTGCGCGCGCAAGGCTGGGAGCACGCGCTGCTGCGTCATCTACGTTACGGCGGTAAGGTGTTAGGCATTTGTGGTGGTTTTCAAATGCTCGGCCGGCAGATTCATGATCCGCATGGACTCGAAGGCGTTCCTGGCCACATGGCGGGATTGGGTTTGCTCGACATCATCACCACCTTGGCGCCGGACAAACAACTGCGCCGTGTCACCGGCGTACTCGCACTGGATCACGCACCCGTCACCGGTTACGAGATTCACCACGGCGTGACGGAAGGTCCTGCATTGCAGCGCCCGCTGGTCAATCTCCCCGCGTGCAACGACGGCGCGATTTCCACCGACGATCACATCATCGGCACCTATTTGCACGGATTGTTCGATTCGCCGCCCGCCTGCGCTGCGTTGCTGCGCTGGGCGGGTTTAAGCGCGGTGCATGCGTTCGACTACCCGCAACTTCGCGAACAAGGCCTCGACCGCGTCGCGGATGCACTGGAGCACCATCTTGACATGGCCCGGATTGATCGCTTGCTAGGACTGCAATGAAGGAACTTATTCTCGGCGGCGTGCGCTCCGGAAAAAGCCGCTACGCGGAACAGCGTGCGCGCGCGAGCAATTTGCCGGTGGTCTACATCGCTACGGCAACGGCCGGTGACGCGGAAATGTCGGCGCGTATCCGCGCGCATCAAGAGCGTCGTCCGGCGCAGTGGACGCTGGTCGAATCGCCACTTGCACTCGCCGCTACCTTACGCGCTTACGCCGCGCCGGACCGCTGCGTGTTGGTGGATTGCTTGACGCTGTGGCTGACGAATTTGCTGTGCGCCGCAGATGAAAGCGGTTTGCGCGCCGAGCGCGCCGCGCTGCTGGATGTGTTGCCGGGACTGCCGGGACACATCATTTTGGTCGGCAACGAAACCAATATGGGCGTCATTCCGCTTGGCGAACTGACCCGCCGCTTCAGCGACGAAGCCGGATGTCTACATCAGGAACTCGCCAGCTTGTGCGACCGCGTGGTAATCACAGTCGCAGGTCTACCGCTTTTCCTCAAAGGAACCGCTCCATGACAAATATCGATTGGCTGCGCGCACCGGCCGCGCCGCTGAATGAAACCGCGCGCCATGCGGCCGAACTGCGCCAGACACAATTAACCAAACCACCCGGCGCGCTCGGCCAACTTGAAACACTGGCCATCCACCTGGCAGGCATGCAAGGCACGCCGCGTCCCACGCTCGAACGCGTGCACATCGCGGTGTTTGCCGCCGATCACGGCGTGGCCGCCGAAGGCGTGTCGGCCTTTCCGCAGGCGGTGACCGCCGCGATGGTGCGCAACTTCGCGCAGGGCGGCGCCGCCATCAGCGTACTTGCCCGGCAATTGGGCGCGACGCTCGAAGTGTTGAATCTCGGCACCGTTGTCGACACGGGCCCGCTCGCCGGAGTACGCAATATTCATCTTGGACCCGGCACAGCCAACTTCGCCAATACTGCGGCGATGAATCACGCGCAACTGGCGCGCGCGCTCGATGCAGGACGCGAAACCGCGTACCGCGCCAAACAAGCGGATGCACAATTGTTCATCGGCGGCGAAATGGGCATCGGCAATACCACATCGGCGGCGGCGCTGGCCTGCGCGCTGCTTGATGCGCCGCCGGCCTTACTCGCCGGGCCTGGCAGCGGGCTCGACGCGTCCGGCGTGAACCGCAAGCTAAAAGTGATTCATACGGCGCTCGCGCGGCATGTCGAGCCTGGTCTTGACTCCATTGAAATACTGCGCCGCCTGGGCGGCTTTGAAATCGCCGCGCTCGCCGGCAGCTATGCGGCGTGCGCGCAACTCGGCATGCCGGTGCTCATCGACGGCTTCATCGCCACCGCCGCGGCACTGGTCACCACACGCCTCCTGCCCGGTTGCGATCGATGGTTTCTGTATGCACACACCTCCGCCGAACCGGGCCACGCGTGCATTCTCGAAGCGCTCAAGGCGCGGCCCCTGCTGAACCTCGGCATGTGCCTGGGCGAAGGCAGCGGTGCCGCGGTCGCCGTGCCGCTGTTGCGTCTGGCGTGCGCATTGCACAACGAAATGGCGACCTTCGCCGAAGCCGGGGTACCGGGCAAACCGACATGAATGAAACGCGCATCGATCTGCTGCGCCACGGTGAAGTCGAAGGCGGTGAGCGCTATCGCGGCAGTACCGACGATGCATTGACCCCGCGCGGCTGGGAACAGATGCGCGCGGCGGTGGGCGATGCCTGTCCATGGACGCGCATCATCAGCTCGCCGCTGCAGCGCTGCGCGGAATTTGCTGTTGAATTGGCGGAGCGCCATAGCCTGCCGCTGGAGCTGGATGCGCGTCTGCGCGAAATTCATTTCGGCGCGTGGGAAGGAAAAACGGCGGCTGAGTTGTTTGCGGCCTGTCCCGAACATCTCGCGCGTTTTTGGAACGATCCGGTAAACCATCCTCCGCCTGAAGCGGAAAATCTTTTGAGCTTCGAGACGCGCGTGCTGGCTGTGTGGCGCGAATATAGCGCGCTGGCATCAAGGGAGCGTGTCTTGATGATTACGCACGGCGGTGTGATTCGCGTGATTGTTGGTCATATGCAGGGTTTGGCGTGGCCGGAACGATTGGGAATGAAAGTTCCGCACGCGCATATTTTCAACTATGTTTGCGGAAGCTTGACCAATGACGTGTTTCAAGGCACGCCAGACGAAACCCCTTCCCCCTGCAAAAAGGAAGGCGGGGATGAGAGAAATCCCCGTCTATGACCAACCCCCATCCCAACCTTCCCCCTTGCAGGGGGAAGGAGCAAACCTTCAGCAGCATTTTCGGATGGATGATATGCCCATTGTTAAGCGCTCTACAGTTTCTAACCGTCATACCGGTTCCGTCCCCGCATAATGTCAACGAGCGGCACATTGGAGCTTCGGTGTTATTTTACCCGCTGGTCGGCCTGCTCATCGGCGCGTTTCTCGCCACTCTGCACTGGTTATTAACCGGCGCACCGGTCTTGCTCACGGCGGCGCTGCTTCTCGTGATGTGGATCCTGTTCACCGGCGGTTTGCATCTCGATGGCCTGGCCGACAGCGCCGATGCCTGGGTGGGCGGCTTGGGTAATCGCGAACGCACGTTGGCCATCATGAAAGACCCGTGCTGCGGCCCGATGGGAGTGGTCGCGCTGGTGGCGGTGTTACTGGTGAAGTTCGCCGCGCTGGCGGCGTTGATCACCACGGCGGACGGAATTGCCCTGTGGGTCGTGCCGATGCTCGCACGCGCCGCGTTGCCCGCCTTGTTTGCGAGCACACCGTATGTGCGCGCCACCGGATTGGGCTCGCCGATCGCCGCGCATCTGCCGCGCCGCGCCGTTCTTATTATGCTTTGCGCGGTGTTACCTGCCGTCCCGCTGTGGGCCGGGCTGCATGGATTCTGGATACTGCTGTGCGGCATCGTGGTGTTCACCCTGCTGCGCGCCATGATGAACGCGCGCATCGGCGGCACCACCGGCGACACCGCCGGGGCGTTGGTCGAAGTGTTGGAAACCGCGATGCTGGTGATCGCCGCCCTGACCTGATCGCACGCTATGCCCGGCCCCGCCATTTATGGTCCAATATGCGCTTCTGCACGGCGCCCTGTGCGCGCCATGATTTCCGAGGAGACGATGTTATGACGATGGACGACCGCGACGGCGTCATCTGGTTCGATGGCAAATTGGTACCGTGGCGTGATGCGAAGATTCATGTGCTCACCCACACCCTGCATTACGGCATGGGCGTATTCGAAGGGGTGCGCGCTTACAACACCACCAAAGGCACTGCGATTTTTCGCTTGCAGGCGCACACCGAC
This sequence comes from uncultured Gammaproteobacteria bacterium, assembly GCA_964532385.1. Taxonomy (GTDB): domain Bacteria; phylum Pseudomonadota; class Gammaproteobacteria; order SG8-11; family SG8-11; genus UBA6921. The sequence continues at coordinate 39,564 of CAZHHW010000011.1, forward strand.
CGCCTGTTCCGCTCGGCGCATATCCTCGGCATGCCGATGCCGTTTGAAAAAGAAGTCATCAACGAGGCGCAGCGCGCCGCGGTGCGCGAAAACAAGCTCGACTCCGCTTACATCCGTCCGATGTGTTTTTACGGCTCGGAAGGCATGGGCCTGCGCGCCGATAACCTGAAGGTGCACGTGATTGTCGCCGCCTGGCTGTGGGGTTCCTACCTGGGCGAAGACGGACAAAAGAACGGCATCAAGGTGCGCACTTCGTCGTACAACCGGCATCATGTCAACATCGCGATGTGCAAGGCGAAAGCCAACGGCAACTACATGAATTCGATGCTGGCGCTGCGCGAAGCCATCGCCAGCGGTTGCGAAGAAGCGCTGCTGCTCGACACCGAAGGTTTTGTCGCCGAAGGCAGCGGCGAAAACATCTTCATCGTGCGCGACGGCGTGATCTACACGCCCGAAATCACCTCGGCGCTCGACGGCATTACGCGCGATACGATTTTCCGCATCGCCGCCGAAATGAATATCCCATTACACGAAAAACGCATCACGCGCGACGAAGTGTATGTGGCCGACGAAGCGTTTTTCACCGGCACGGCGGCGGAAGTCACGCCGATTCGCGAGCTCGACGGGCGCCGCATCGGCAGCGGCACACGCGGGCCGATCACCGAGCGCCTGCAAACGCGCTACTTCGATATCGTGCACGGCCGCCACGTGCTCGACGCAAAATGGATCACACCCGTAAAATGAGCGCCAACCCCACCATGTCAACACGCGACCCAAAAGCACCGATCCAAGCCAACGCGCAAAGCCGCTACCAGGTCACGCGCGCCGACCTGCCCTTGCATTGTCCGATGCCGGGCATGACCTTATGGGATTCGCATCCGCGCGTGTTTTTGCCGATCGAAACCACCGGCAAGGCCAAGTGTCCTTATTGCGGCGCGGATTACGAATTGATCGGCGCGGGTGAAAAACGCTAGCGTGCGATTTGCTATCTCACTGCTTGTTTTCCGGCAGTGAACACCGCGCCATTATTTCGCGGTTTGTGTATCGCGCTGGTGTTTGCGTTTCCGGCCTCGGTTCTGGTCGCAAGCGGTTTCGGCAGCGCGGTTTTTTTCCTGCTCGCCTTGCTCGGGCTGGCGGCATTGTTGATTCCCGGCACCTGCGCTCCCCTGCCCCGCGACGTTAAACTGATTTTCTTCGCCATGCTGGTTTTCATCGGCGTCGCCGTGCTGTCCTACCTGCTGATCGACATGTCGGAAATCAGCCTGAAAAAACTCGGCCGTTATGGCCGCTTCCTGTTGTTGATTCCCATTTTTTATCTGTTGCGGCGGGTGCGCGTGCCGCCGCAAGCGTTGTGGTACGGCTGTGCCGCGGGCGCCATCGTCGCGGGTATAACCGCGATGGATCAGGTGTGGTGGCACCTGATCTTTGCGCCGCAGGAGCGTGCCGCCGGCAGTGTGCATCCGATTATTTTTGGCGACATGGCGCTGTTGCTGGGCGTGCTGAGTCTGGCCGGTATGAATTTTTTCCGGCAGCAACAGCGTGCGTTCGTCGCGCTGCCGATCATTGCCGCACTGTTGGGACTGCTGGCCAGTTTTCTATCCGCATCGCGCGGCGGCTGGCTCGCGCTGCCGGCTTTTATGCTGCTGTTCGCCTGGTACGCTCAACGCCATGTGCCGATGCAACGCTGGCATTATGCGGCGGCGGCCACGGCCTTAGTGCTCGTCATCGCAGCGGCGTACGTCGTGCCGCAAACCGGTGTGCAGGCGCGAATCGGCGAAGCGACACAGGAAGTGAGTGATTATTTTACTACTCACGCGGCCGACTCTTCCGTCGGAACACGCCTGGAGATGTGGAAGTCGGCGTGGCGCATTTTTCGCGAGCATCCCCTCGTCGGCAGCGGCCTGGGCGACGGCTACGTGGCCGCCAAACAGGCGCTGGTCGACAGCGGTTATGCCGACAAAATCATTATCGGCTTCGACCATCCGCACAACGAATACCTCGCCGCTTTGGCCACGCGCGGCCTGATCGGTCTGATTGCATTACTGGTGTTGTTTACCGTGCCCTTCAGCGTGTTTTGGCGCTGGGCACACGCCGACTCAGGGCCACAAACGTCTGTCGGTTTGGCGGGACTCGTCCTGATGATCGCGTTCATGCATTTCGGCATCACCGGCGACACTTTTGATCGTGCGCTGCCCATTACCTTTTTGACATTCTTTCTTGCGGCGTTCGCTGCCGCCGGTGCGCACACGCCTACGCCAAATAAATAAACCAGGTGGGCTCTCAGCGACTCATCAGTAGTTCGGCGATACCTGCCAATCGATGTGCCGATAGTTTTCACAACGGCTGGCGTACAACGTTCGCACCAGCACCCCATCTTGATCGACCGCGCGCATTGGCGCCAGTTCGCGACATTCAGCAAAGGCTTGCGAAAGTTCAGTGGGACGCTCCGGCGCGTAGTGGACGAACACCGCGCTATGCCCCTGCTCGCGAGCGATACTCGGCCACAGATCGTGCTGATTCATGCGCCGTTCGGGGTCGCCCTGGATGTACACCGGCACGCGCGTGGGCCAGTAAAACGCCAGATCACCGGCCAGCACGTAATCCGACACCAGGATGAAATCGACTGCGCCGCTTTGCTGGTAGAGCTGCGCGACCGGCGCGCGCCACGCTTTCATTTTGCGGATCGGTGCGATGCTCGCGCCGTTGATACCGAAACTGGCCGGGAAACACAGAGCCGCAATCAGTAGCGCGGACGTTGCCATCGCCACCATGAGTACGCGTTGCTTGACGGCTGACCACGCAGGAATATATCCGGCGAACAGGATGAGCAACGCGATGAAACTGGGTGCGGGCCAGTTGACCTGTAATTTTCCGCCTATGGCTTTGAAGAAAAAAAACCCGACCCATAACAGACTCAAGCCCCATAAAAACATCCGGCCCCGGTGTTGCGGCCGGCGCGCCAGCGGTACGGCGGCCAATAGCACCACCAACGGCGAGAACACCAAAGCCTGCGATGCCAATAATTCGAAACCGCGCGCCACCGAAAAGGTGTCGTTGTCGACGTGCCCCATCTCATGTCGAAACATGACCCAATCGTGCGCTGCGTTCCAGTACAGCATCGGGCTCATGACCAACAACATCAACAACAGGCCCAGCCAAAGATACGGATTTTTCAATTGGGTGCGCAAATCCGCCCGCGCCAGGATCCACAACCCGGCAAACGCCGGTAACAATCCGATACTGAGTTTGGTAATGGCTCCCAGGCCGACGGCGATACCTGCTTCAAGCCAGGCGCCGGGTCTTTCCATAAACAGGGCGCGATACATCGCCCACAGCGCCCAAGTCCAGAACAGGAACAGATAATTGTCGGTGGTCATGACCAGACCGAGCGTGAAGAACAACGGCGTGGTCGCGGCAAGCAGCGCCGCCCACCACGCGGCCGCACGCTGGCCCCACACGTCGCGCGCGAAGAAAAATATCAACACCAAAAATACACCGTGGGCGATCCAGCCGAACAGCCGCACTTGCCATTCGCCGTCGCCGAACAAGGAGGTCGACGCCGCGATCAACCACGCGATGAGCGGGCCTTTGGAGTAATAACCCCAATCGAGCTGTTGCGCCCACTCCCAGTATTGCGCTTCGTCGTAATGCAATTCGAAACCCGCGGCTGCGGTCAGCCACGCATTAAGCAGCGCATTGCACAGCACCAGCATGCATAGCAAAAACCCATCGGAGTAAAAGGATTTGGCGTTCATGGAGTAAATTCTTCCGGCAAAACTAGGGGATTTAGAGGTGTGCTCAATTTTGTATAACCGGAGTTACTGTTAAATGGTCAACCCATAACTTCAAATTGAATCTTAAATCGATGCAGCTCGGCCGAGGCGAATACGCAGCGTCCACTTTATTAATACGATCCTAGGACACTTGCGCAGACTCATATTAATCGACTCGACGGTATTCGTTGCATAAATCGCGCAACGGATTTCGGTGTGATGAATCCACCACCCGGAGCAAAGTCGGCCCCGCTAAGCCGCAGCGGACGCGGGGTGGCACCGCTGCTTGCTTAAGGTGCGTTTCATTAGGCTATTTTCAACTCTTTCAAAGGATTACGTATCTTCTGTCAAATTCTCGGGATTTATAAAAATAACTACTGCCTCACGACCTGACCCTTAATCGCTTGTACAGGCATTGGTGCCTGTGCTTGAATCAATCTTGTCGATTGGTGTTTTTATTAGTGATCTTTATCAACTAATAATTACGCTTGGGAAGTAGGTAGGTTCCCATGGTTGCCTTCAACCAGTTAGGAGACAAGGATATGATCTACACGCAAAAAACCATTTGGACCCTGGTCCTCGGAATTATCATGGTTGCCTTCGGTTATCTGGTACAGGCTGGAGCCCTGAACCCGATGGTCGAACTCCTCAACCTCACAAAATACGTCGGCAAACCCGATTCACCGGGCGAAATGGTCATTCTTCCGTTTGTCTGCGGCATCATCGCCATCGTCGCCGGGCTGTGGCAGATGGCGATTCAGCCGAAGCAAGGCAATCTTGATTACTACCTCTCGACCGTCGGCGGTGTGATGTTCATTCTGCTGATCGCCTTCATTGTGAAGTGGGGACTCGACCCGCTAATGCACATGTGGGGCAAAGCAGCTGAAACCGCGATGAAGGATGCCAAGCTCACGTGGGCCTTCGACTTTGCCAAGGTAATGAATCTCAACTACGTCGTCATGGGTATCCTCGCCGGTATCATTACCGTCAATGTGTTCAAGGTGCCAGGTTGGGCGGAAAACGGTGTGCGCCTTTCACGCCTGGGTCTGAAAACCGGCGTCGTACTACTGGGCGTATTGTATAGCTGGCAGGAGCTCGCCAATCTGGCCGGGCTGTCGGTCGCGCTGATCGCTCTGTTCGTGCTGGGGTCGGTCGGGTTGGTGCTGTGGGTCAGCGCGCGGCGCGACATCCCCAACTCCATGGGCGGCGTTCTATCCGCGGGCGTGGGTGTGTGCGGTGTGTCGGCCGCGGTTGCGGCGGCGCCGGTGGTTAACGCCAAGTCCACGGAAATCGCTTACACCATCGGAACCATCCTGCTGTGGGGTGTGTTGATGATGTTCATCTTTCCGATCGTCGGCAAACAGATGGGCATGAACCCGACGCAGTTCGGCGCCTGGGCCGGTACCGGGATTCTCAACTCAGCGCAGGTGGCGGGCGCGGCACTCGCCTTCGAGCCGGACGGGATCGATACGCTGAAGGTGGCGGAGATATTCAATATCACGCGTATCCTGTTCCTGCCCGTCATCGTGCTGTGGCTCGCGCTGTGGTACGTGAAACGCGAAGTTGGCGCCCAACAGGTCAACTACGGCAGCCTGATTTTCAGCAAGTTCCCGTTGTTCGTGCTCGGCTTCATCGTCATGTTTGTATTGGGCTCCACCGGAGTTTTCGCCCCGGGTGCGGAACTACCCGGCAAATACTTCGACAATAGCGAGAAACATCTCGTTAAAAAGAATCCGGACGGCACCGTCAAGGAAAGCATGATGCTGTCCGACAAGGATGCCGAGCTGCTTCGGGCGGAGTCCAACACCGTCACGGACGAAACGCTCAAGGCGGCGCTTACCAGTCTGATCGAAAACAAACGTGCCACCTCGTTCGAACATGACCGTCAGTTAGCCACCTTACTCAACTCGCACACGCTGTCGGTAAAGGCGAACAAGGTCCTGAAAAAAATGAACAGCGCGGTGTACAAACCTGCCCCGCGCATCTCGAAGTTCCGCGACATCATCGCCTGGTTCTTCACCTTCGGCTTGGTCGGCCTGGGTATGCAAATTACCATGGCCTCGATCAAACAGGCCGGTGGTCAACCGCTCGTGATTGGATCGATGATCGGCGCGGTCAAAGCCATCGGTTCGCTAATCGTGGTCTGGCTGTTCGTAAAAGAAATCGTCTAACGGAAACTATTGGAAGCGAGGTGCAATCATGAAAGAGAAATTTGATCGTGGTACGGCGCTGACGATATTCCGCAGCGACCGCATCGAGGACATCGGCGCCTTGGTGTTGTCATTGGTCATCGCCTTACTGGTATTCCTTTTCGTTGCTTGATTAGGTATTGAAAAGCCCCGTCCCGGTGTCCGGCATAACCGCCACCGGGTTTTTTTGAACGTGCGCTCAATATCGGAACCCCCATGACCAAACCGAGACATATCCTGCTCGCCAGCCACGGCACCGAGGGCGCACGAGAAGCGGAGAAACTCGCATATACGTTCTGCGAACCTGGCACCATCCTGCATCATCTCGTTGTCGTGCCGGATTTCTGGAAAGGCATGCAAGGCGACGACTGGCTCAACAACGCTTCGACGCGCGATGCCTTTGGCCGCCACTTGGAATCGCAACTGGCACAGGAAATCCATGCGCTTATCGAGCGCATGCAGCGCGAGACGGACGAGCGCCGGATTGAATATCGTCACGAAATGACCCAGGGAAATCCGGTGGACTGCCTGATCCAGCGCGCCGCCCAAGGCCCGGCGGATCTCGTTGTGTTGGGTTCACCACGACCGAAAGGCAGTTTGGGATTGCGCTCTCGCATGCTGGACGAGAAGCTCTTCGGCGCAATGCGAGTGCCCGTGATCGTCGCACCTCAGCCGCATGGCTAAACATTTCGTGGTGGTCGAACAAAAACCCGCGGTGGAATCCACTGACGCCGCCTGGACGAGTTTTCCCACCCCGTTTCCGCCCGATGTCTTGCAGCAGTATTGCCGCGATGTCGAGGCGCTGTTCCGCGCCAATCCTTATTATTATTTCGACGTCTGGCGATACACTGGACCGGATATCTTTCACGCCGAATTTTCAAACCAGAGCAACCAGACATCCCAAATACTGAACCTCGAAATCACACAGGGTCCAGGTCATGGCATCACCATCAACTACGACGCGGGGATCAAGAAGCGCACCTTGTTCATGATTGAACCGACGCCGCACGGCAGCCGCGTGACCATCATGGACGACTACGATCTGCTGCCGTCAGCCGAACGCGAACTGCGCAAGTCAGAAGTCGACAAGAGCTTGAGCGCATGGGCTGAATCACTGCGGGTGTATTTCTTGCGGCTGAAACGCTGGTCCTGGCTGCCGGGTTGGCGCTGGTATCTACGCCGAGTCTGGCTCCCCATGAAACCCTCCGCGCGCCGGATTGTTTGGTTCATCTCTCTGGTGACCGTGGCGGAGTTTTTATTTTTCCTGTTCGTGCTCATGATCTACCTGGTCGAACAGAAAAGCTGAGCACCGCTCGTACTAGTCGGTATCAAACCGTTCCCACCAGCGCACCGGGTAAGGTTCAGGTGTTGCCGGAAGCGGCGCGCTCGCCGCCCCCGGCAACACGCGGTACAGCATCAAATGCTGATCCTGATGAAGGTCTAATACCAAGTCAAGATAGGGCGCCTGAGGCGTAGGAACCAGCGATTCGCCTGTGGGTATTTCTTCCGCACTTACGATGTAACGCTGATCGGTCAAAACATAGTCACCCGGCTGCAAAGCGCCGCTGTTTAGTGCGGTGTACAAGTCCCGCGCCGAACGAAAATACGGCAACGGATGACCGAGCTCGTACAGCATCATCGCGCGCGGCCATTGATAGATGTACAACTTGCCGGGGCGTTCTTTGATCGTTGCGCGTATCTGCGCGAAATCGCCCACGCCACCGATGCCCTCCGCGTAATGCGGCAGCACCAGAATCGCCACTACGGCAGCGGCGGCCAACAATCCGCACGCCCACGCCATGAAACCGGTGCGCACGCGGCGGCGGATTGTTTCGGACCACGCGCCCATGAGCGGCATTAACGCCAGCAGCGTTAACGCTGGTGCCGCGGGCATCAGATATTTGCCCTGCTTGGATTGCGATATGGAAAAAAATAACACGGTGTAACCCAGCCACAGCAACGTCATGCGGGCGTTAAACTCCCGGCGCTGACGCCAGGCCATGACTAAACCGAACGGCAACAGCAGCGACAGCGGAAAAAAGTCGTACCAAATGGTGCGGAAGTAATACCACCAGGGATGCGGGTGCGCGTAGCCTTCAAAAAAGCGCGTGAAGTTTTGATATACCAGAATCGCACGACAGAATTCCCAGCCCTGTTGCATCCCCGCTGCGACATACCACGGCGCGTTGCACAACAGGATCAGGCCGGTGCCGCGCCACCAGCCCATGTTCCACAGTTCCTGCCACGCGGCGCGCCATTGGATGTGCTGCGTGGCGTTCGCTGCAAACCACGGCGTGTAGGCCAGCGCAATTTCCAGCGCCATTGCCGGCAAGGTAATGACGATGCCGACGGGTCCTTTGGCGGCCACCGCCAATGTCACTCCCAGCCACAGCTCCCACACAAAACCGCTCGGCGCGGTACGCAAGCGATAGCGCGCGAATCCGCTAAAGGCGATCAGGGCGCCCAGTGTCAACAACCCATCGGTCTGCGCGATGAAGAAATTGTAAAGCACGATGGGAACGGTCGCGCCCAGCAGCGGCAACAGCACTTTGTTCCAGGCGGGGTATAGCAATTGCTGCAACCTGATCATCCATACCAGCCACAGCAAAAACGCAGCGAAGGCGGGCACGCGCACGGCATACGTATCTGGCAGTCCAGCCAGGCTGCCCGCGACCGCCAGCCAGTAATAAAACGGCGGATATTCGATGTAAGCCACGCCGTTTTTAATGGGGATCAGGTATTGACCACTGGCGATCATCTCGCGCATGGCTTCGCCGAAGCGCGGCTCCATCGATGGAATAAACGGATGGTTACCCATCGAAAACAGAAAAATCACCGCCACGGCCAAAAATAGCCAATAAACCGGAACAAGATCGGAGCGGAAGGAAGCAGGCACGTTAACGGACGCCCTGCAATGCCATCACGCCGGAACGGCCGGGAATTTCACCGTATACGACGGGTAACTGCGGGAGTGCGGACACATCCAACGTGTTGAACAGGTCTTCGGTGGTGCCGATGCGCGCATCGCGGGCGCGCCAGCCGTGCAAAAGCTTTTGCAACGTCGGCAACAGCCGCATACCTTCCAGCTCCGCGTGCAGCGTGTAGACATGACCGTGCGGCCGCGCGATTTCGCTCTGCGCCAGAATGTATTCATACACATTGTCTTCGCTCCAGCCGTCCAACCCGATCACTTCATCCAGTGTCGGCAAGGTGGTGGGCAGTTG
>CAZHHW010000012.1:0-6955 GCA_964532385.1 uncultured Gammaproteobacteria bacterium
ACTGCCTGACTTCCGTTTCTTATCCCGCACTTTTTCAATAATGCCACATCGTTGTGGACAGCGTGTGCGGTCAGCCGCCAATGATGTGTTCCATCACCGCCAACTATTCCCGCACCAGCCACTCCACCCGCTGTCCGCCCGCGCCTTTAGGCGCCAGGACTTGATATAGCCACGGCAGCAACACGTTGAGCTGTTCATCGAGTTGCCAGGGTGGATTAATCACCACCATGCCGCACCCGTTCAAGCCGGTGGCGGAGTCGTCCGCGCGGATGCACAGTTCCGCCAGCAGGATTTTCTTGATGCCGGTGGCATGCAGGTGCCGTTCGAGGCGGTTGACCAGCGCACGTTCCAGTACCGGATACCACAGCAGATAGGTGCCCGTCGCCCAGCGTTCGTGCGCGGCGTGAATCGCGGCCACCGCCTTGTCGAAGTCGGTTTTCACTTCGTAACTGGGATCGACCAGCGCCAGGCCGCGCCGTTCCTTGGGCGGTACGAAGGCTTTTAGTCCTTCAAAGCCATCGACATGATGCACCGCCACGCGCGCGTCGCCGGCGAATTCCTGTTTGAGCAGCGGATATTCGGTGGTGTGCAATTCCATCAATACCATGCGGTCGTTGTTGCGCAGCAAGCGGTGCACCAACCGCGGTGAACCGGGGTAATAACGTAATTCGCCGTCGGCATTGGCCGCGCGCATTGCGTCGAGATACGGCGCCATCACGGCCGGGGTGTCGGTGTGTTGCCAAATGCGCTGGATACCGTCGCGGTATTCGCCGGTTTTGCGCGCCGGAGCGCCGTGCAGATCGTAGGCACCCGAGCCCGCATGGGTGTCGAGATAACACAGCGCAGCATCTTTTTTCAGCAGCGACTGCAACGCCAGCGTCAACGTGGTGTGTTTCAGCACATCGGCAAAATTGCCGGCATGGAAGGCGTGGCGGTAACTCAGCATAAATAATCGGCTCAGTGAAGGTTGCGCAGGGTAGCGCTAACCGGGGGTTCAATGCCAGCACGGTGCTTAGGGTTGCGCACGCGCGCCGGTTTCCAGCTTCAATTAGTCAATAGGGAAACTATGGATAGATATTCCGCGGGCTGCCGATATATGCGGACAAGCTCCTTCTAAAGGGGCATGGCCAGAGTGATGGGCAATGTTATGCGGAACTATTTTTTGAAGATCAACTGCAAGCGAATTCAGTGGACGGTGAACATGCACCGCTGGTTACCATGAAAAAATTCCGCCGCTTCGATGTGCTCCATGCGCTGGGATTGAATTCCATGTTCGGGCGCACCATCGTTTTCGCATTCGTGTTGATTCTGGTCACGGTCATCGTGGCGTGGGTTTCGGACACGACGGTGAGAAGCGCGGCGAACATCAACGCCGCAAATCAGTCCGAACGCGTGCAGATCAGTCACAGTGTGCGCGAGCTGTCGAATCTGTTGTGGGAAACCGAAACCCAATTCCAACGCTACATGATCGAGCCGAATGCGCCGTTGCAAGTTGAAATTGGAATCGCGGTCGATGACATGATTGCCCGCAGCGACATACTGAACCGGCAACCGTGGGTTGTGCAAAGCGGCGAGATGCAGGGTGCCACGCAACAACTCCTCGACAACATCAGCGCCCTCAAAAACAAACTCGCGGTCATCATGGAGATCCGCGCCGATCCGCTGAAAGTTTTTCCGGCCATGACGCTGATGGTCACCCGCCTCAACCCATTGCATACCGAATTCATCTCCATCACTACGCTCGGTATGCATGAGGCGGAAGACTATCCGGATAACCCGGATCAAGAGCGCATCGGCAACCTGTTTGGCGACATTCGTTATCTTTGGTCGCAGCGCATTAATACCTTTCGCCTGTTCGCCGCCAGCCGCGTGGGCATGTTCAGTACCTCGGTGGAGTCCAGCGTGAGCGCGGCGACGCAGGATATTGATATTTTCGGACGGCAACTGAAAGTGCATATCGAGCAACTTCGCGGCTTCGAAGCTCAAGGCAAGCTCGGTCTGCAACAAGGCGAAGCCTTGTCGGAGCTCATCCGCGTGTTCAACGCCTGGAATGCCGGTTTCGACGAAATTAAGTCGGTCTTGACAGTTAAGGATCGCTGGCGGCGCGATATTCCCATGCTGCGGGACGATATTCAGCCGCACTTCATCCTGTTGTCGGAAACCCTGCGGAAAATCGAAGTGGCGGTGGAGCAGCGCGCGACCGCCGACATCGGTACCACCACGCACGTCGCGAACCAGGTGTCGAATTCTTTGTGGGTGTTGACCCTCGTGGTCGCCGCGGCCACGGCGCTGGGGATTCTTTCCTTCGAATTCCAGATTCGCCGTCCGATGACGCGTGTGTCGCTGGCGTTGAAGGCGGAAGCCGCGGGTGAAAAAAATATTGAGCTGCCAGAGTCGCCGATCCAGGAAGCCCGCGACCTGATGAGCGCCTTCGCCGACATGCGCGCGCAAGTGCATGCCCGGCAGGAACAGGTGCAGTCGCGCGAACAACGCCTGCGCTCGATCATGGACAACACGGCGGAAGGCATTGTGACCTTCGATACCCAGGGCAGGGTCGAAAGCTGGAATCAGGCCGCGCAACAATTGTTTGGTTGGAGCGAAACCGAAATCAGCGGCGCGGCGTTCGCCCAATTGATTTCCGCCGTGAGTATTGAGGATGCCGAGCGGCTGCCTAAAGCTGAGGAATTCAATATCGGCGTGTATGTGGGACGTGAAACCGAGGTGATGGGGTGTCATCGTAACCACACCCGGTTTCCGCTCGCCATGAAAGTCAGCCGCATGGTGCTTGAGGGTAAAACCAAATACACCGCGCTGCTTGCCAACATCACCGAACGCAAAGCCATGATGGAAAATCTGCGCAAGATGGCCGAACACGACGGACTGACGGGTTTGTTCAATCGCACGTATTTCCATACCGAATTGGAACGCACGGTGGAGCGCGCGAAACGCAGTTCCAAAACCCAATGCGCGCTGATGTATATCGATCTTGACAATTTCAAGTACCTGAACGACACGCTGGGGCATGCGGCGGGCGACCGGTTGCTGATCGAGGTCGCGCGCATGCTCAATGCCCGTTCGCGCCGCAGCGATGTGGTGGCGCGTTTGGGCGGCGACGAATTCACCGTATTGCTGAACGACATCAGCGCCGAAATGATCCAGGCCACCGCGGAATCGTTCCGTCATCAGCTCGCGGATTATGTATTTCACTACGAGGGGCGCACCGTCGACATCGGGTGTTCCATCGGCGTGTCGATGATCGGCGCGCACACCGCCACGGCCGGGCAGGTGATGTCGGAGGCGGATGTCGCCTGTCATTTCGCCAAGCGCGGCGGGCGCAATCGCGTGCACGTCTTTACCGCCGACAATGCCGCCGATGTACGTACCATGTCCATCGACATGGGCTGGTCGCATCGCATCAAGCACGCGCTTGAGAATGATAAATTCGTGCTCGCCGCGCAACCCGTGGTAGACACACGCACACGCAAAATTACCGCGTATGAAATTTTGATCCGCATGCGCGACGACGACGGCACACTCATCATGCCGTCCGGATTCCTTTCCGCCGCCGAGCGCTTCGGCCTAATGACGGATATCGACGTGTGGGTGATCGAACACGCCATCCGGCATTTGGCGCAGCGCCGGAGTGGCGGCGAGGATGTCAGTTATGCCATCAACCTTTCCGGGCATTCGCTCACGGCGCCGAAAATCGCGGCGATCATCCCGCGCATATTGACGGAAACCGCTCTGGATCCCGCGGCACTGACGTTCGAGGTCACGGAAACGGCGGCGATCGCCGACATGAGTCTGGCGGCGACTTTTCTTTCCAAGCTGCGCGCCTTAGGTTGCCGCACGGCGCTGGATGACTTCGGCGTGGGAATGTCATCGTTTGCTTATTTGCGCGATCTGCCCGTGGACGCGGTGAAAATCGACGGACGCTTCGTTAAGAAAATGGTGACCAGTCCCATCGATCAAGCCATGGTCCGGGCGATGAACGACATCGCGCATGCGCTGGATAAAAAAACCATCGCTGAATTTGTCGAGAACGAAGCTATTTTCGAGCAACTGATCGATTTAGGCGTCGATTACGGCCAGGGTTACCACTTGGGAAGACCCGAACTGATCGATTTGAAAAATGATGCGGTAAGGATTCCGCAAGCCTTGCCGGTGTAATCGCACGCCGGCTAGGACCGCGCCAATGGAGTGACTTGCGCAAGTTGCGGTGTGGTGTGCCCCAGAAATTGCAGCACCTCGTCTTTACGTTTGAGCGTGTCCTGATAACCTAAATCCATCAATGCGCGCGTATAACCTGTTTCGAACAGCAAATAACTGACCAGGCTCGACCCGCGCCGTTTCATCGCGCCCAGGCCGCGCATCAGCAACCGCACCGGGCGCGGTAGTTCCATCGCGTGGCGGCTGGCGATGCGATTCATGTCTTCGCTGGGCGAAATCATCAGCACATCCACGTGGCGCAAGCTGACCTGCGCTTCTTCCAAATGATGCGACGGAATCAGACGGATGGTTTTGTTGACCCGCGTCAGGCGTTCCAGATCGATTTCCAGCGCATCCAGAAAAATACTGTCAAGAACATACCCCGCGAGTTCCGCCAGCGACGGGTATCCCATCGAAATGGTTTTCACCGGCTCGCCGTTGCGTTCTTGCCGCACACCGATCACCAGCAGACGTTGCGCGCCCAGATGCAGCGCGGGGCTGATCGGTGCGATTTGGCGCAGCGAGCCGTCGCCGTAATATTCGCTGCCGAGTTTCACGCCCGGGAAGATGAAAGGAATCGCCGAGGAGGCCATCAAGTGATTTTGCGTGATGCGCGCTGCCACGCCGATGCGCCGCGCGCGCGTCCAGGGTTCGATGCCGCCGACGCCCTGATAAAATGTCACTGACTGGCCCGATGTGTATCCCGCCGCGGTCACGCTGAAGGCGCGCAGCGCACCGGCATCGATGGATTTTTGAATCAAGTGGCAGGGCATGTGGCGGCGCAGCAGCCGCTCCAGCGGTTCGCGGTCCAGCAGGGCATGCGGATTAAACCGGCCCAATCCGCCGGCCAATAATGCGGCCAACCAATGCGCGCCGCTTTTCGCCATGCCCAGCGCGTCGGAACGGAACACATGGTCGACATGAAAGTTTTGCCAGACGCGCGTCAGACGCCGCACCGCATATTGAAAACGGGTCGCATCGATGGCGAGTGCCGCGCCGTTAATGGCACCGGCGGAGGTTCCGCAAATGATGGGAAATGGATTGGCCGCGCCGGAGGGCAGCATGTCCGCGATCGCTTTAAGCACGCCCACCTGATAAGCGGCGCGCGCACCGCCGCCGGCCAAGATTAGGCCCACGGCAGGTTTGTTTGTGTTTGCAGTAGCCATGCCTAGCGAGCCATAGTCACAATGAGTATCCAGATCGTCTGGATATTTTATCGGCTGCGGGCAGTGCCCCTGAAGAGATAAACATGGACCCCGCCCGCATTTGTTTTCTAGAATGCGCTGCTTCTTACGAGACGAGCAAGCATGGCTGAGACCGAAGAAATCAAACCTCTTGATAGCGCAGCCGAAAATCTGCAGCAGGTGCTCGTCCTGCTGAACAAGCACAAGCTGGTCGAAGAACTGGTGCATCGCCAAGACATGCCGCGGCACGACTTGGTGGAAACCCTGGTGCACAAGCAGAATCTGACCGAGCTGCATTACAAGCTCGACCAGATGCATCCGGCCGATGTGGCTTACATTCTCGAAGCCCTGCCGCGCGATCAGCGCCTGATCGTGTGGGACTTGGTGAAGGCGGAACGCGACGGCGAAATCCTGCTGGAAGTTTCCGACGCCGTGCGCGAAATGCTGATTGAGAACATGGATCGCGCCGAATTGCTGGCCGCGGCCGAAAGCCTCGATACCGAAGAAATCGCCGACCTTGCCCCGGACTTGCCGCAGGACGTCATTCAAGACGTGCTGCGTTCGCTCGACGAGCAAAACCGCGCGCGTCTGCAATCCGCGCTTGCCTACGACGAAGAAACCGTGGGCGCGCTGATGGACTTCGACATGGTGATGATCCGCGCCGACATCACGCTTGAAGTCGTGCTGCGCTACCTGCGCCGCCTGGGCGAATTGCCCGATCACACCGACAAGCTGTTTGTGGTTGACAAAAATAATGTGCTGCATGGGGTGTTGTCGGTCAATAAACTGCTGGTGCATGACCCCGAAGCGGTGGTCGGTGCGATGATGGAGACCGATGTGACCGTGTTCCATCCGGAAGACGAGGCGGCCAGTGCGGCACAGGCGTTCGAACGCTACGACCTGGTGACCGCGCCGGTGGTGGATGCCGACAACCGGTTGGTCGGGCGTATCTCGGTCGACGCGGTGCTGGACTATATCCGCGAAGAATCCGACAGCGAAATGTTAAGCCTGGCGGGTTTGCGCGAAGAGGAAGATTTATTCGCGTCGGTATGGAAAGCCGCGAAAAACCGCTGGATGTGGCTGGGCATCAATCTGGTCACTGCATTTATCGCTTCGCGCGTTATCGGCGTGTTCGAGGGCAGCATCGAAAAACTGGTAGCGCTGGCCGCGCTCATGCCGATCGTCGCGGGCATCGGCGGTAATTCCGGCAACCAGACCGGCACACTGATCGTGCGCGCGCTGGCCTTAGGCCAGATTACGTCGAGTAATGCGCGCCGCCTGATCTCCAAGGAATTCAGTATCAGCATGCTCAATGGCCTGGTATTCGGTGGCGTGGTCGGCGCGCTCGCATTCTATTTGTACAGCAACGTATTTCTGAGCTTGGTCATCTGGGCGGCGGTGGCGCTGAATTTATTGCTGGCGGCGTTTGTCGGTATCGTGATTCCGCTGGCCATGCACAAAGTCGGGCGCGATCCGGCCGAAGGTCTGAGCGTATTGCTTACCGCGATCACCGACAGCGGCGGGTTCTTCATCTTTTTGGGCCTCGCCACGCTGTTTTTGGT
>CAZHHW010000012.1:7055-17893 GCA_964532385.1 uncultured Gammaproteobacteria bacterium
GGCTGAATAAAATAACAGGAGAAGAGTCAATGCTTCGCACATCGAAATGCGCCGGCCTCGCGCTGACACTGCTGCTGATGTTGCTCTGCGGCGGAGTGCGTGCTGAAATTGTCGTGATTGGGCACCCAAGTTTGCCGGTGAATGAGCTGAATCTGCAAAAGGTCAAGGATATCTGGCTTGGCAGGATCAAGCATCTGGCGGATAACGCGCCGGTGCGGCCTATCGACCAGGCTTCCGGCAATAAACTGCGCGATGATTTTTATATAAAGTCACTGGATAAATCGCCCCAGCAAGTCAAGGCCTATTGGGCGCGAGTAACGTTTTCAGGTAAAGACGAGGCGCCTTTAACCTTGAATGACGATATTGCGGTACGGGCCTGGGTTGCTGCTCATCCGGATGCCATCGGCTACATCGACAGCACGGCGGCCGACACCGGGGTTAAAGTGCTGTTCAAATTCAAGTAAGCGCGATTTCATTGTTGGGTAACCAGCTTTGCCAGGAATTCAGGAGATTCGAGAATGACGAACATCAGCAATAAGCGAGTGATATGGCTTGGAATCGCCGGTGCGCTGCTTGGCGCCTTGGCCGCTCCCGCACAAGCGATTGACTTCGGTGCCTTTGGCGACATCCGCTACCTATCGAGCAATCAGGATTCGGCCACGCAAGGTTTCATGCTGGGAGGCTTCGATCTGTATGCCTCGCATCAAATCGGCGACAAGACCCATGCGTTTGTCGAATATGTAATGGAAAGCGACGGGAACAGCATCATCACGGATGTTGAACGCTTGTTCGTGTCGCGCACCTTCAACGATAAATTTACGCTGGCGGCGGGGCGTTTCCACACCCCCATCGGTTATTGGAACAACGTCTATCACCATGGCGCGTTGTTGCAGGACACCGTCGACCGCCCCAACTTCCTCGATTTCGAAGACGGGACCAATGCCATTCTGCCGACCCACACCGTGGGATTGATGGCGAACGGAAAATTTTACGCGGGCCGTGTGAGTTACGACTTGGCCATAGGTAACGGTACCTCGATTAACACCGACATTCCGGCCGGCAGCCGCGAGCTGGAAGTCAACAATGCCAGTGATCCGAATAAGTCCAAAGCCATCGCTTTGCATCTGGGTTTCGAGCCTGAGAACTCCTGGATCAAGCTTGGCCTCAGCGGTGTATTTAATCACATCCCTGAATCGGGCGAGACGCCCTACCTGGGTGTTGCGAAAGGCGGCACCTTGGTCGCACAAAAGATTCTCGGCCTGGATGCCAAATTCGAGATGAATAAATTCGATGCGCTTGCCGAGATTTACAGCTTTGCGAATGACAACAAGACCGCGGGTGGGGAAAAGAATTCTGCGACTGCTTATTTTATCCAGGCCGGCTATCGGATCGTTGATCGCTGGAAGATCGTTTATCGCTACGAAAATGTTGATTTCGAATCCAGCGATGAATATTTCAAACTTCTCCAACGCGAAAAGTATCGCCAGAATTTAGTGGCGCTGCGCGTCGATGTGGACGACAGCAACGCGCTGAAGATCGAAGTCGACCGGCAGGACAATGATGTCAGCGACGACGAAACCCGCGTGATTATGCAATGGGAATTCCTGATTCCATAACGCAAACCTTGCACGCCTTCTGAACAGGTCAGGTGCCGCACCGGTTACCTGACCTGTGTTATTTAATTCCCGCCTGTTCAATCTGCATTGTCGTTCTTGACCTTCACCCGCAGCCCGTGCATAACTATTTACGTAGTAAATAAATAGTAAATAAAAAAATTAACCGGAAGTGGGGAGGGGAGGGACATGTTCAGAGCCATGCTCATGCTTGCGCTGTCGATGGCGGGTGCGGTGCAGTCAGCGGAAGAATTTACTGTCGAAGGCACCATCAACGCGATCAAGCTTAGAGAGCAAAAAATCACCCTTGAATCGATCACGGGATTGACGGGAGAAGTGACGCGCGATTTTGCAGTGCAGGATCCCGGCATGTTGGAGGAGGTGCAGATCGGAAACACGCTCAGGTTTAGCGTTATCCGCGAATTGGGCGGAGCCTTGGTGATTACCGATTTCGAAGCTGTTCCTCCACAACCGAAGCCAGAAATAAAAAATAGGTAGGTTACTGCTGCTAATGTAGAAAAAATTTGCTATTCCTAATCTATGGGGGGAGTTTGGCAGTGCACGTGGCGACACTTGGTGGGCAGGTGTTGATTAAAAAATGGATGGAGAAAATCGCATGTTGAAAGGAGCTTCGTTAGGCATTATCGCAGGTTTGGTATTAACGTCGGTGCAAGCTGCCGAGTTGTTCACTGCCGAAGGCGTGATTAATGTCATCAAGACTGAACAGAAAAAAATAAATATCACCCATGGCCCCATTGAAGGGCTGATGTCCGGGATGACGATGGATTTCCCCGTGCTGGATCTCGCACTGCTGGAGGATGTCAAAGCGGGCCACAAGATCCGCTTTACTCTGGCTAAAGATAGCCGCGGTAATTTGATCATCACGGATCTTGAGCCGGCCTACATGGCAAGCACGAAAAAATAGTCACCTTTTTCAGGTATTGCCGTTATTGTGGATGCCGTGTCACGTAGCTACGCGACACGGCATTGTCATTTTAGAAGCGGCGTGTTGCGGAGGATATGTGTTGAATAAATGGCGTGAAACCGGGTGGGTGGTTTGGTGTTGCGGGATCACGATGCTTAGTTCGCCCGTGCCGGCGGCGAATATCGACGAAGCGGTTCTGAAATTATTAGAAAACGATGAAGCCAAAACACGCGCACCCACGGCAAACTCGCGCGATGTTACACCCGGCACTGCGCCGCTGACGCTGGCCGAAGCGGAGCGTCTGGCGCAAGAGAACAATGCCGTTTTCAAGGCCTTGCGTGAGAAAGCCGGGGCATTGAGTGAGCAATCGGCTGCGGCGGAACGTCTGCCCGGCCCGAAATTAAAATTCGGCATCAGCGAATACCCGACCCGCGACACCGCCAGCGAAGATCCCATTAAGATGCTGCTGGGTGTACAGCAGGAAGTCATGCCGTCTGCGCGGCGTGAACACGAAAGTGCTCAATTACACTTGCTGGGTCAGGGGCAATCCGCGCGCGCCGCCGAGCAAAAATTGCTCGCTTTGCGTGAGACCCGCAAGACTTGGCTGGAAATTTACTTTCAGCACCACACCTCCGTCATCGTGCGCCAGACCCGGAAAATTCTCGCCCAGTTGGTGGATATTTCGCAAAATCAGTACCGCGCGGGCAGCGGCAATCAAAGCGACGTGCTGCAGGCGCAGATCGAACTCAGCTTGCTCAAAGACAAAGAAATCCTGGTCGAAACGGCGCGTGAGACGGCCGTCGCCACGTTGTCGCGCTGGGTCGGCATAAGCCTTGCGAATCGTGCGCTTGCAATGGACACCATCGACTTGCCGGCGGCCGCCGACCTGATTCAGATTGAGCAGGGACTGGACCGGCTGCCGCTTTTGCAAATCATGAAGCTCGAAGCGGATGCGGCCAAGGAGGGCGTCGAAGTGGCGCGCACACGCGCCATTCCCGAATGGATGCTGGAATTCGAAACCCAGTGGATGTATTCGAAAGACGGCAAATTGGGCAATGATTCGCTGGCGGCCCTGGTCACTCTCGATCTGCCGTTTGCCCGAAAAAACCTTCAGGACCGCTGGCTGGCCGGTAGCGAAAAAGATTACAATTCCGCCTTGTTTATGGTGGCCGATCAGCGCCGCGACCTGAAGCGGATGCTCGAACAGGAAAGTATCAATACCAAGCGCCTTGATGAGCGCATTACGTTTTATCGTGAAATCATCCTGCCGCAGGCGGCACAAAATGCCAACGCGGCGTTGCGGGCTTATCAGGCGCAAGTGGCAGATTTCAGTCAACTTATGCGTGCCCGTCAGAAGGAGCTGGAGAGTAAGGTTGAGGCGCTGAGGTTATTGGTCGAACGCGCGCTAGTCCAGGTGAATTTGTTGTATTTGTCGGGAGACGGTGTGTGATTTGTAACAGGCGCACGATGCTATGGACGGCCCGGAGACAGCCATGAGCTCTGTCTCGCAGGGACTCGCGCGCTTCGTTGCCACCTTGCAAAAACAGGTCTTCATTGCCGTCGTATTGTTGCTGGCCGCACTCGCGTTCCGTTACTACATCCTGAATATCGACAACGATCTCACCGCCACTGCCGCCGCTCCCGGCACGGGCGGGGGCGAAATTACCCGGTTGAAAGCCAAGACCAATGCAAAAAATACGGCATCCGACGCGGACGCGGCGATCCCGCAAGAATCCGCCCTGCAACACGCGAAAAAACATCTCGATCCCACATACGTGTGCCCGATGCATGCGGAGGTGACCTCGACCGACCCCAATGCCCATTGCCCGATTTGCGGGATGAAACTGGTGTTGGTGAATTCGCCCGGCGGGATCGATACGGAAGCGTCGACGGTGACGGTGGCCCCGGGAGTATTGAACATGCTGGGCGTGCGTACCGAACCGGCCGCGCGCAGTACCTTGTTCCGCCGCATCGACAGCGTCGGTTACATTGCCTACGACGACAACCGCATTCAGTCCATCAGTTTGCGCACGGAAGGTTGGATCGATCACCTGGTGGTAAAATCCGTCGGTACACGAGTCAATCAGGGTGATTTGTTGTTTGAGGTTTATTCACCCAAGCTGGTGAATGCGCAGGATGAGTTCGTGACGGCGCTGAATTCGGGTAACGAGGATCTGATCGCCGCCGCGTTCGGCCGGCTGAATTCTTTGGGGATCGGCGCGCAACAAGTGGCGGCACTGGAACGCACGCATAAAGTGGAACGCAGCGTCAAAGTGTTCGCTCCGCAAAACGGCATTGTTGCCGAACTTGCGGTGCGTGAAGGCGGCTATGTCGCGCCGGCCGCGCCGGTGTTGAACCTGGTGGATCTGTCGCAGGTGTGGCTCATCATCAATGTGTTTGAGCGCCAGGCGGAGTGGGTGCAAATCGGTAACAAAGTGCAGGCGACCCTCGCTTCTTTCCCGGACAAGCAATGGGAGGGCGCGGTGGATTACATTTACCCCAGCCTGGATCCCAAGACGCGCAGCTTGCAAGTGCGAGTGCGTTTTGACAACCCCGATGAATTCCTTAAGCCCAATATGTACGCGGACGTGAAAGTGTTTGCTGCGCCCAAATCGGGTGCGCTCAGCGTGCCGCGCGAAGCGCTGATCCGCACCGGCGACAGTAACCGGATTATCGTGTCCCTGGGCGCCGGTAAATTTAAACCGGTGCGCGTGCAGGTCGGTGTGGAAACGGCGGAGCGCATCGAAATTCTCGACGGATTGAATGAAGGTGCCGAGGTGGTAGTTTCAAGCCAGTTTCTGATCGACTCCGAGAGCAGCTTACGGGCCGCGCTGATGCGCATGAATGGGAATTGAGTGCTGCGCATAGCATTCCTCCCCTCCTTATTTTCAAGGAGGGGTGGCACCGCAGGTGACGGGGTGGTTGTGGTGGGCGTGGAAAGAACCTTCGACAACCACCCCGTCCGCTGCGCGTCCACCCCTCCTTGGACAAAGGAGGGGAGAGATACCTAAACCATGATCGCAAAACTCATTCGCTGGTCTATCAAGAACCGCCCCCTGGTGTTGCTGTGTACACTCATATTTTGCGCGTGGGGTATCTATGCGGTTAAAAACACGCCGCTGGATGCGATTCCGGATTTGTCCGATGTGCAGGTCATTATCAAGACACCGTTTCCCGGTCAGGCCCCTGAAGTCGTCGAAGATCAAATTACTTACCCCATCACCACCAGCATGCTGTCGGTACCCGGCACCGTGGCGGTGCGCGGCTATTCAATGTTCGGTGACTCTTATGTTTACGTGATTTTCAAAGACGGCACCGATATTTATTGGGCACGCTCACGCGTATTGGAATATCTAAGCCAGGTTTCCGGACGGCTGCCGCCGGAGGCGCGTCCCACCTTGGGTCCGGACGCGACCGGCGTCGGCTGGATTTACGAATATGCGCTGGTGGATCGTACCGGCAAACACGATCTTGGCCAGTTACGCAGTCTGCAGGATTGGTTTCTCAAATACGAGTTGCAGATGGTGCCGGGTGTTGCTGAAGTGGCGACGGCCGGCGGCATGGTCAAGCAATATCAAGTGGTTCTCAGCCCCGAGAAGCTGCTCGCGTATGCGTTGCCGGTAAGCGAGGTTGCGCAGGCCATACGCAATGCGAATCAGGAAACCGGCGGTTCGGTCATCGAGCTGGCCGAGGCCGAATACATGGTGCGCGCCAAGGGTTATATCCGCAGCGTCGAGGATTTGCGCCAGATTCCCGTGGGGTTAAGCGACACCGGCGTGCCGCTAACGCTGGGCGACGTGGCCTTGGTCCGCTTGGGTCCGCAACTGCGCCGCGGCGTCGTGGAGTTAAACGGCGAGGGTGAGGCGGTCGGCGGCATCATCGTCATGCGCTGGGGTGAAAACGCGCAAGCCACCATCACCGCGGTCAAGGCCAAACTGAATGAATTGAAGCGCAGCCTGCCGGTGGAAGTTGAAATTGTCGAGACCTACGACCGTTCTGGTCTCATCGGCCGTGCCGTGGATAATCTGCAAGGCAAGCTGCTGGAAGAGTTCGTGGTGGTGGCGCTGGTGTGCGGCATTTTTCTGTTTCATCTACGCTCGGCGCTGGTGGCCATCGTCATTCTCCCGCTGGGCATTCTGGTGTCGTTCATTGTCATGCATTGGCAAGGGATCAATGCCAACATCATGTCCCTGGGCGGTATTGCCATTGCCATTGGCGCAATGGTCGATGCCGCCATCGTGATGATCGAAAACGCGCATAAGCACCTCGAACGCGAAAAACTGGTGGATGATAATCGCTGGCTGATCATGCAACGCGCGGCTGTCGAGGTCGGCCCGGCGCTGTTTTTCTCGCTGTTGATTATCACGCTGAGTTTTCTGCCGGTATTCACGCTCGAAGCGCAGGAAGGCAAATTATTCGCGCCTTTGGCGTTCACTAAAACCTATGCCATGGCCGCGGCCGCCGGGCTGTCGGTGACCCTGATGCCGGTGTTGATGGGCTACTTCATTCGGGGTCAGGTATTGCCTGAAAATAAAAATCTGCTGAGCCGGTTATTGATCCGGCTGTATTTACCCGTCATCCGCGTAGTCCTGCGCCATCCTTACACGGTTATCGTATTATCGCTTGCGCTGGTGTTGAGCATTTTGTATCCGTTGAGCTGGCTGGGTTCCGAATTCATGCCCGAACTGGATGAAGGCGATTTGCTTTACATGCCGACGACATTCGAGGGAGTTTCCATCGGCAAAGCGACTGAAATCCTGCAATTGACCGATCGCCTGATCAAGACCGTGCCCGAAGTACGCAGCGTGTTCGGCAAGGCCGGACGTGCGGATTCCGCAACCGACCCCGCGCCGTTATCGATGTTGGAAACCACGATTCAACTCAAACCGCGCGAGCAGTGGCGTCCCGGCATGAGCATGGAAAAACTCAAGCTTGAACTGGACGAACTGGTCAGGTTGCCAGGCTTGACCAATGCGTGGGTAATGCCGATTAAAACGCGCATCGACATGCTGGCGACCGGCATTAAATCCCCGCTCGGCATTAAAGTCGCGGGTGCCGATTTAAAGGTGATACAGAGTATCGGCGAAAATATCGAGCAAACCGTCAAAATGATTCCCGGCGCGGCGTCGGTATTTTCCGAGCGCGTGGCCGGCGGCCGTTATATCAACATCGACATCGACCGCCGCGCGGCGGCACGTTTCGGCCTGAATATCGCCGATGTCCAGGAAGTCGTGTCGATGGCGGTGGGCGGCGACAATGTGACCACCACGGTAGAAGGTCTGGAACGTTATCCTGTCAACGTTCGCTATCCACAGGAGTTGCGCGATTCCCCGGCAAAATTGGCCGAGTTGCCGATCATCACGCGTGGCGGACCGCGCGTGCCGCTCGGGCAGGTGGCGCGCATCACCATTGGCGACGGCCCCGGCATGGTGCGCAGCGAAAACGCCCGCTTGAACGGTTGGATTTATGTCAATATCCGCGACCGCGATCTGGGCTCGTTCGTCGCCGAGGCGCAAAAACGCGTGGCCGAACAGGTGCAACTGCCGGCGGGTTATTCCATCGGCTGGTCCGGACAGTACGAATATCTGCTGCGCGCCGAGCAGCGTCTGCGTTATGTGGTGCCATTGACGCTGGTGATTATTTTGCTGTTGCTCTATATCAATTTCAGCAACTTTGCCGAGTCACTGATGGTGATGGGTGCGGTGCCGCTGGCCTTGGTGGGTGCGTTCTGGCTGATTTATCTGCTGGACTATCATCTGTCGATTGCCGTGGCCGTGGGCATGATCGCGCTGGCCGGAGTCGCTGCCGAATTCGGCGTGGTGATGCTGGTCTATCTTGATCACGCGGTGGAGCGGCGCAACCCGGCCAACCTGACTGAATTGTACAATGCGGTGATTGAAGGCGCGGTGTTGCGGGTCCGTCCCAAGGCAATGACTGCCGCCGTGGTGCTGGCCGGATTATTACCGATCATGTTCGGGTCGGGAACCGGTTCCGAAGTAATGCGGCGCATCGCCGCGCCGATGCTGGGAGGCATGATCACGGCGCCGCTGGTGTCGATGGTGCTGATTCCGGTGCTGTACATTTTGTGGAAGAGGCGTGATTATTCGCTGTAATGCCGGAACCGGTTTGTAGCCGTTGTGGTCCAAGCCCGGAGTTCGGATTAATTGTTCCATGGCACACTTTTGAGAATGATTTTGCTCTCCATGTTACGCCGCGCGCTCAGTCTTTTCCTCGTCTGCACCCTGGCAGGGCTGCCGCTGGCGGGTTGGGCTTGCGGCGATGCGCGCACCGATATCCATTCTCATCATGCGCCCGCTGAGAAAGCTCCCGATCATAGCCACTACATGCATTTATGCCACAGCGTGTGCGCGTCGTGCGTGGTGTTGTCGTCGCCATTCCCGGTATTGCAGTTTAGCGCCGTGCACCAGTTTAATAATCTTGCCGCAGTAAAAGTGCCGAGTCTCGACCTGCCTGTCCAAGAACGTCCTCCGCGTTTAACCTAAACTTCCGTGGTGCGCCATGCGCACGAACTCCAGTTTTTCCATGCGCCTCTCGTGCGCATGGCGCACGCTACGCAGGTGCGTCGGTACTATTATTTTTAAGGAGTCTTTATGGACAAGAATCAAGATGCGGATTTCAACGCGGCGGAGGACGAGCACTCATCCACGCGCCGTAATTTTCTGCGCGCGGCGGTGGCCATGACCGGCGGGGTTGCGTTGGCGGCGCGTGCCGCCGAAGCACCGATGCCCGGCATGGATCATTCCGCCATGGGGCACGCCACGGGCGGTTACGACACCATGATGTTCATGCCCGGCCATCAAATGGCGGGGACCATCACCGAGCCGCCCGGCGCGCCCAAAGACAATGAAGTCGAATACAAGGCGTACGACATCGAAGTCGGCATCGTGCAGCACGAGATACTTCCAGGCATCAAGGCGCATATGTTCGCCTTCAACGGCCAGGTGCCGGGTCCTGAGTTTCATGTGACCGAGGGCGATTGGATCAAAGTCAACTTCGTCAACAACACCGAAGAGATGCATACGATTCACTGGCATGGCTTGTATGTGCCTTACACTATGGACGGCGTGCCAATGATGACACAAGACCCCGTGCATCCCGGCCAGACGTTCGTCTATCGCTTTCAGGCCAAGCCCGCCGGGACGCACTGGTATCACTGTCATTGGGGCACGCCGCTGCACGCTTCGCATGGCATGCACGGCGCATTCATCGTGCATCCCAAAGAGGAAGTTCTGAAACGGAAATATCCTTACACGCGCGATTACACGCTGATGCTGGAAGCCTGGGACATCGACTTGGCGCGCGAAGAAATCGGCGCATTGCTGGAAGGCATGAAGCAGGTGAATTCCCTGATGGGCCAGGGCAAACTCGATCCGGTCACGCACGGTTTTTTCCGCAGCTATGCGGAGTTTGTGAAAGCTTATGCGAGTGGCAAATACATCCCGCCGTATCTGCAAAGCCGCTCCGGAGGGTCGGAGTTCCGGTACAATTTTTTCGGCATCAACGGTAAATCTTTTCCCGCCTTGAAACACATGGGCATCAAGCAGGGCGAGTGGATACGCGTGCGCCTGATCAACGCGAGCGATCTGTCGCACCACATGCATTTGCACGGTCATGACTTTTGGTGGGTGGCGCAAGACGGCAACGAACTACCGCAGCCGTGGAAGCTCAATACCATTCACGTTCATCCCGGCGGCACTTACGACATCATGATCTACGGAGACAATCCGGGCTATTGGGCGTTCCATAATCATCGCACCACCTATGCGCGCAACAACGGCATCTATCCGGGCGGCATGCATTCGGGATTGATGTACGAAGACTTCACGCCGACCTACAAACCCACGCTGGCCGTGGACGAATAGGAGCGCGACCATGACAATTATTCAAAAAATTTTAATCGCAGGTGCTTTGCTGGGCGCGAGTGCGGTGCAGGCCTTGGAGGTTGACCGCGAAGTGCTGCCGCGCATCACGTTGGGCGGGCGTGTGATCGGCACACTCGACGCGACCGATCAGGATTCCACTTCGGCGCATTCCGGAACCATCAATAGCGAAGACAGCGAGATTGCGCTGCGCATGGACAAGCGTCTGTACGAAGGCGGGATCGCCGGTGCGACGCTCAGCTTTCGTGAAGATGCCGACGCCGTGCATTTCGCCAACCACTACGTGTTCTACTGGGACGAGAATTTAAATGTCGTTATCGGGCACTCGCCATTGCGCAATACCCTGATCGAATTTTCGACCATGCGCGAAGACGACCTGGTGTACGCCACGCATGTGCT
>CAZHHW010000012.1:17993-47157 GCA_964532385.1 uncultured Gammaproteobacteria bacterium
GGCATCGACGGCATGGGCGCCAGTTATATTTATGCGCCGCCCGACACGCTGCGTTATATGGCGCGCGTGCGGCGCGCGGGGATTATTCTCGACCGGCAGCAGACGCGCGTGAACGGCAAAAAATACTGGATGAATAGCTGGATTACCGGCGCCGCCTGGAATCTCAACGCTGACCCCAGCGGCAACTGGTCGTTGGATGCGCAATTGATTCGCAATCAAGGCGCGGATGTTGCTGCGGGTGTGGCGACGCACTACGAGCGTGCTCGCAGCGCATCGAGTGCCATGGTGGCATCGCTGCATTACACCGCGCGCCCGGCGTTACTCACGCGCTGGCAGGCGATGCTCACCGTGGCTTCCAAGGAATTCGACGATTTTCACAATGGCGGCCAGTGGAGCCTGGCGCCAGGCTTGACATGGCGCGCGGGACAGGGCGTGGATGTGCTCGCGCAATATGTGCATACCGAATACGGCGGCGCGCTGGGCGGCGGAATTGATCGCATCTTACAGATCGGTTTGGCCTTCGGCCTGGAAGCGCGTTTCAACGATACCATCGGTCAACGTAATTCGATTCTCAATCTGCAACATGGCTACATTCGGTAAGCCGCTGAAATTTTTCGGAGATGACGCACATGTGGCAAAACCTGACAATATTAATTTTCGCAGCATTGGGAATGGCGGCCTCGGCAGGGCAAGCGGTTGCCGAAATGGATCATTCGAAAATGAACATGGAGGAAGCACCAGCGTTGCCCATGCTGGCCGTCCCGCCGGCCAGCGGCAAAGCACGCGAAGCCGGCTTCGACGGCACGGAAGTGATGGAGTCGACCCGCGCGGATGCTGCGCTCGCAGTGCAATGCGCGCAGGCCAGCCGCGGTTTGATCGTGGTGGATCGTGCGACCTGGGCGCTATGCACAGGCAAGCCCCCGACGCCGGTTGTGCCTGCGGCCAAAGCGCCGGAACATCAAGGCCACTAAACTAAATACCGCAGCAGACAATAACGAGGAGAAGCGCGTGTTTCAAATCCTACCCAACTGGCATCCCATTTTTGTGCATTTTTCCGTGGCGTTGTTGAGCGTCGCCGCCGTGTTACATCTCGCGTCGCACTTCGTGTCGCAACCGGTGCTGGCGAATCAATGGGCTATTGTCGCGCGCTGGAATTTGTGGATCGGTATCGGTGTAACTGTATTGACTGTCGCGGCGGGCTGGTACGCCTACAATACCGTCGACCATGACACGCCTTCACATGCGGCCATGACCGAACATCGCAACTGGGCGATGGTGACATTTATAGTGTTTCTGGGCATCGCCGCTTGGGAGTATTACCTCCATCGCCGTGGTAAAAATAAAGGCTGGTTGTTCACCGCGTTGTTATTGGTTGCCGCATTGTTGTTGCTAAGCACGGCTTGGCATGGCGGAGAACTGGTCTATCGCTATGGTTTGGGGGTCAAGGCTTTACCTAAAGTCGAAGGCGAAGGTCATGCGCACGAACATGGCGAAGCACATACGCACAGCCGCGATGAAGAAGCGGTAAGCCCGGAGCACGAACACAACGAGGCGGACAATCATCATCACGACGAACCAGCGGCAGGCAATCCCGAAGCGACTCCACATCCACCCTCGACGGGTACGCCACCGCACCAGAATTAGATTTTAATTCGGCGATTATGTTTAGTAACCCACAGCAAGGAGAAGACACATGAGTGCTTACGGATTTAATGTCACAGTTAAAGGAAACATGGAGCAGGTGGTCAAGAAGGTGGTCGATGCATTGCAAACCGAAGGCTTCGGTGTGCTCACTGAAATTGATGTGCAAGCGACTCTGAAAAAGAAATTGAATATCGATCGCAAACCGTACCGGATTCTAGGCGCGTGTAACCCCGGCTATGCCCATCAAGCCTTGGATGCGGAACCTGACATCGGCCTATTGTTGCCATGCAACGTGGTGGTACGCGAGGAAGCCGACGGCTCCATTGATGTGGGTTTCATGGACCCGGAGGCGGTGCTGGGACTGGTAAAAAGCGATGCGGTACGCAAGATCGGCAAGGAAGTGCGAAGCAAGCTTGAACGCGTGCGCGATGCGTTGAAATAGCCCCGAGACGAGCGGGCTGAATTTCAGCAGGTGCGGCAACCACTCAAGCGTAAGCGCGCTTTGGCATTGCCTTGGCGCGCAGCCGCGTTGAGCCACTTGTCGGCTTCGCGTGGATTACGTTGGGTACCCACGCCGTCGGCGTAGATCACGCCCAGTTTATATTGAGCCAGCGCATGTCCGGCGAGTGCTGCTTTTTGATACCAGTTCGCAGCCTCGGTGGGATCCTGCGTCACGCCGTTGCCTTTGGCATAACGTTCACCCAGACGAAACTGAGCTTCGACGTGATTTTGTTCGGCGGCGCGCAGGTACCATTGAACGATGGTTGCGGGATCATTTGGATTTTTATTGCTGCGTTCCATCAATTCCGCCAATGAAAACTGCGCTTCGCGCACGCCCTGATCCGCCGCCAGACTTATCCAATGGAGTCCTTGCGTATTGTCCGGCTTGAGCAAGGTTCCTTGCAGATAAAGTTCTCCAAGTTGATATTGTGCTTCCGCCTGATTATGTTCCGCGGCATTGCGCAACCAGGTAATGGCTTGAGTCATGGCGGATTGATTACGCTGGATACTGCGATCGTTCAGCACAAGATCTGCTAATTGGAATTGTGCGTCGACATGATTCGCTTGTGCCGCTTTATGTAACCAGCGTTCTGCTTCAGCCGCATTGGATTCTATGCCCTGTCCCTCACGGAACATCATGCCCAGAGCAAATTGAGCATCAGCATCGCCTTTGGCAGCGGCCTTGAGATACCAGCGTTTTGCTTCTTCATAATTGCGGTCTGGGTTGGCTTCATTTCGATAGACATTGCCAAGCTGGGACTGAGCACCGGTATGGTCTTGTTCAGCTGCCAGCCGGAGCCACTTTGTTGCTCGCGCATAATCCAGCGGAATATGTTTTCCCTGCGCATACAATGTGCCCAGACGAAATCGTGCTTCAACATGCCGCTGCTCGGCAGCCTGGGTGTACCAGCGCAGAGCGGTGGGAATGTTCTGTTCAACGCCTTGACCCAGTTCATACATCCGCGCCAGCTGATATTGGTCATCACGTGAACCCTGTTCAGCTGCGGTCTGCGCGCGCATCACAGGTGAAGGTTCCGGAGTGACAATGATGGACGGAGTCGCAAGCGCGGCTGGGGCAGGCGGTTTTTCTATTTTTGGTTTTTCAATCAGCCGTGGTTCAGGTTCATTCCGTTCCGCAAGTTTGGGTTGCGGTTTTTCGGGGGCGCTAATACGTTCCAGGTGTTGACGGGCTTCGTAACTGCCGTTCGCCGCCGCGCGGCGCAACCATCTCGTGGCTTCCTGCATGCTGCGTTGGACACCCAGGCCACGGGCATACAGCAGGGC
Source organism: uncultured Gammaproteobacteria bacterium (assembly GCA_964532385.1). GTDB lineage: Bacteria > Pseudomonadota > Gammaproteobacteria > SG8-11 > SG8-11 > UBA6921. The sequence continues at coordinate 21,423 of CAZHHW010000012.1, forward strand.
CAGTTCAATTTGAGCCGCCGCATAATCTTGATCGGCCGCGCGTTGAAACCATGCCGCGGCCAGTCTGGAATTAATCGAATGACCCAAACCTTCGGCGTAGATTCGGCCGAGCTGGAATTGACTGTCCGGGTGATTGTTTTCCGCCGCGATACTCAGCCATTTGGTCGCGCTAAGGTAGTCTTTGCTGGTACCTTCGCCATTCAGATACATCATGCCTGCGCGATATTGCGCATCAATGCGGTTCTGCTCCGCAGCGAGCGTATAAGAATGCAAGGCATCCCGCAGGTTGCGTGCTACACCGCGGCCGGAGGTATACCATTCGCCCAACAGGAATTGGGCATCGACACTGCCATGATCGGCGGCAGCGCGGTACCATATCGCAGCTTGACGGTCATCCCGTTCTACAAGGGTGCCCAAGGCGTACAAATTTCCCAGTTCAAATGCCGCATCCGGGTGACCTTGGGCCGCCGCTTTGGTGAGCCAGTGAATTGCTTCAGTAACGTTTCTAGCCACCCCTTGGTTAGTGGCATACATTTCCCCCAGCATGTATTGCGCGCTGGCATCGTTGCCTGTTTTAGCCAGGTTCATGATGAGGTCGACAGGGATAACTACATTAGCGCGTGCGCTGAGCGGTACTCCCAGCAGGATGATGGTGCAGAAACAGGCGCACGGTCGTAGCCATGCCCGATTTACGCCGGGATTAAATTGCATTTGCGAAGTCCAGTGGTGAGCTCGTCAAGGTAACAGCATAAGCATTCCAAGATTACCTGTGCGCACCGTATTCAACTCGTGCTCTCATCACAGAGCTTTATTTCAGATTCGAATATCAGTTTCAACCAGCCTTGATTCCTCAATGCTTGGAAGAAATATCAGAATGTCACGGATCGTGTCCTGCAAAATAGGGGTCGTGATTTGACTTAATAAGAAAGCCCAGCAGACACCGATAGATTACGGTATCGATTGAGGCAGTGATCAATAGCGTGGTTTGCGTTGTGCGGGGCGATCATTTTTTGCTTGGGCTTGATTCACCTTCATATTACGGCCTTTTAACCCACTGCCGTTGAGCGCTTTCATGGCGGCATCGGCTTCGGAATTATTCGGCATTTCGACAAATCCAAAGCCTTTCGATTCGCCGGAAAATTTGTCCGCGATAATGGCCGCGCTTAGCACATTGCCGAACGCGGAGAATGCAGTATTCAAATCACCATCGGTAACGCCATAGGCTAAATTGCCAACGTATATTTTCATTAACGGCCTCGTGATGGATGTGCATTGGACTTGTAAAGCACCGGAAAACCAAACAGCAAAAAATTTTCCAGTGAATGGATGATGCAAGCACAGAGAAGCTGTTTTCGGGGAATGAATCACCAGCAAAGGCGTGACCGCATGCCGTGAAACTCAATTCATGGTTTCACGTGTGAACCGGCGCTGCAAGCTGTTATGTTTTAGAGCGTGTCGCCGCCCCAGCTTGACCGGCGCAAACGCAACCTCGATACAATCAACCCAACGATTAAGCCAATGAGCATCACGCCGGCGCCGGCAATAAACCAGTCTTTTTTAGTCCGGTCCTTTAATACCTGATTTTCTTGCCGCAGCATTTCGGTTTCTTTGCCGGCGGGCAGCGCGGTGCTGGGCTCGGCAGGTTGTAGGGGGGTGACTTCGGCGGGGACATCGCGCGGCTTGGCCATTTCAGCGCTCAGTTTGTCGCGTTCACCGGACATGGCTTTTAGGTCTTTGTCCCAATGCTCTTTATCCTTCAGCAACTGTTCGTATTTCGCTTTGATGTCTTTGAATTCCGCATCCAGGCGGGTGAGTTTTTGTTCGGCGGCAGTAAGTTTGATTTTGCTGGTGGGCTCATCGATCAAATATTGCGATAACACCCACCCTTCGATGCCGTCTTTCGTGCGCACTTGCGAATAGCCGCTTTCCTCGTTGACGCGCAGCACCTCCATGGGTGTGCCGCTGGGCAACGTGCGCAGAATCTGGTGTTGCGTGCCTTGACCGGCGCGTAAAGTAATCGTGATTTGATCGATTACGTAAACGGTTTTTTCCGCTTGCACAAGTGCCGGATATAGACAAAAAAGACAGGCGCACAATACGACACGTTTCACGGTGAGGAGCTCCATTGGTCCGCTGGATCACAGCAAAGAGTATTGAGTATATCGACGCGAAATCAATCGGGTTTAAACAGGCATCTCATTCGAGAGCGTAACGATTCTAGCTTAACTTTGTGTTTATGCCAGGTGGCATTGCAGCAGACATCTGCGCCATTGACGGGATGGACGCTGCCTTTTATAGTGTCCCGGCTTGAATTCCAGGTCGTCTTGCACATCGTAAGCACAGACAATAATCACAGCAGTGGCCAACATGGGGTAGGGGGTTGGATATGAAAAAATCGATCAGTTTGGCAGTTATTTACGCGAGCATGGTGTTGGCGAGCGGAAACGCTTGGGCATTGAAGGGTGATGCCGCGGCGGGCAAGGAGAAATCCGCCTTGTGTCATGGTTGTCATGGTGACAAAGGCATGAGTGTTGCTCCTAATTTTCCGAATCTCGCAGGTCAATACTCCGGCTACATCAAAAAACAAATTCGTGATTTTCAGGCCGGTAAGCGCAACGACGACACCATGAGTGCGATGGCGGCGACCGTAACCGAAGCTCAGGATCTCGAAGATATTGCGGCTTATTTCATGAGTCAAAGCACGATGAAAGGTTCAACTTCCAAGAGTGCCAAGGCGGACAAGGGCAAAACCTTATTCATGGAAGGTAACCTGGAAAAAGGTGTGTATGGTTGCAAGAATTGCCATGGAGAAAACGGCAAGGGCAAGTCGCCGGACAATCATCTGTTCCCAGTCATTGCCGGACAAAATAAAGATTATCTGGTAAAGCAATTGATGGATCTAAAAGAAGGCCGCCGCACAAATGATCCGGCGGGCATGATGAGTGACATCGCGAAGGGCTTAAGCGCGGATGACATCGAGAACTTGACCGATTATTTATCCGGTCTGTAAGCGGTAGGACCGACCCTGTTCCTGCTTCAATATGGAAGCGCCCCGGCAGCGGGGCGTTTCGATTTCTAGGTTCCGCTAACTTAACGAGTTTGTGGAAAGCAGTAAAAATTCCAGTAAGGCTTTTTGTGCGTGCAGACGATTTTCTGCTTCGTCCCACACGCAGCTGTGCGGTCCGTCGATGACCGCGGCACTCACTTCTTCACCCCGGTGTGCGGGCAAGCAATGCATGAACAGTGCGTCCGGACGCGCGCAGGCCATGATTTGCGAATTCACCTGGTAACTTGCAAAAGCTTGCGCACGTTGCGCCTGTTCTTCCTCTTGTCCCATGCTGGCCCACACATCGGTGACGACAAGATCGGCGTCTTGGGCGGCTTGCAAGGGATTGCGTACGATAGTGCACTGATCACCCGCGGCTTGAAGCACAACGGAATTGGGATCGTAGCCGGGCGGGCAGGCAATGCGCAGTTGGAAGTCGAACTGGCGGGCCGCATCGATATAGGAATTACACATGTTGTTACCATCGCCGATCCACGCTACTTTCTTGCCGTGCAGGTCGCCGCGTTGTTCGATGAAGGTTTGCATGTCGGCGAGCAGTTGACAGGGATGATGCAAATCGGTGAGTGCGTTAATCACCGGCACCTGCGAGTGGGCGGCGAAGGTTTCAATTTTTTCGTGCTCATAGGTACGGATCATGATCACGTCGACCATCCGCGACAACACGCGCGCGGTGTCTTCGATCGGTTCACCGCGTCCGAGCTGTGTATCGCGCGGCGACAGAAAAATCGCATGCCCGCCGAACTGCGCCATCGCCGCTTCGAAGGAAACGCGCGTACGCGTGGATGATTTCTCGAACACCATGCCCAAGACTTTATTTTTCAGCGGCTCGTAGATTTCGCCGCGCCGCTGCATGGCCTTGAGTTCGATGGCGCGTTGCAGCAGGCGCTGCAATTGTGCGGGAGTAAAATCAAGCAGAGTGAGAAAGTGACGCACAGCCATAGCGCGAATACGATATTTAGCGCGCGGCGCCGAAATCGCTGACGAGCGCGCTGACGCCGTCGACGATCTGGTCTGCTTCCGCGTCGCTGATGATCAGGGGCGGTAACAGGCGTATTACTTTGTCATGCGTGACGTTGATCAAGAGGCCTTGCTCCAGCGCCAGCGCGGTGAGTTTGCGGCAGTCGCGATCCAGTTCAATGCCGATCATCAGACCCTTGACACGAATTTCTTTTACAGCCGTCAGTCCCGCCATTTTTTTAGTAAACCCTTGCAGCATACGCGCTCCAAGTGCGGTGGCACGTATTGACAATTTTTGTTCGTGCAGCGTTTGTATGGTTGCCAGCGCTGCGGCGCAGGCGAGCGGATTACCGCCGAACGTGGAGCCATGATTGCCGGCCTGCAACATGCTCGATGCCATCCCGCGCGCCAGGCATGCGCCGATCGGCACGCCATTGGCCAAGCCCTTGGCGACGCTCATCACGTCGGGTTTCAGGTCATGATGTTGAAACGCGAACCAACGGCCGGTGCGGCCCATGCCGGTTTGTATTTCATCGAGCATCAAGAGCCATTGATGACGATCGCAGATGGTGCGCAAGCCGGGCAAATATTCTTCGGGAGGAATGTTGATGCCGCCTTCGCCTTGCACCGGTTCCACCAACACGGCGACCACGTCATGATTATTTTTCGCCACGATTTCAATCGCGGCCAGATCGCCGTAGGGTACGCGCACAAAGCCGGCGACCAAGGGTTCAAACCCGGCTTGCACTTTGCGATTGCCGGTGGCGGTTAAGGTGGCCAGCGTGCGGCCGTGAAAACTCCCTTCCATCACGATGATGGTGGGATGCGCGATGTCTTTCTTGTGTCCGTACATGCGCGCGATCTTGATGGCGCACTCCACGGCTTCGGCACCTGAATTGCCGAAGAAAACGTTGTCCATGCCGGAAATTTCGGTGAGCTTGTCGGCGAGTTCTTGCTGGCGCGCAATGCCATACCAATTCGAGGTATGGATCAGTTGCTGCGCTTGCTTGCACAGCGCCTCGGCCACGGCCGGATGCGCATGACCCAGACCGCACACCGCCACGCCGCTGAACGCATCCAGATATTTTTTACCGGCGGTATCCCACAACCAGGCCCCTTCACCGCGAGCAAAGGTCACGGGTAAACGGGCGTAGGTCGACATTAATGTGTCAGGCATTTTTAAAACCCGAAAAATAAAATGGCGGTCTCACGGCGAGACCGCCATGCTGGTTTTCTTAGGAGGACTAAATATATCGGGTAACTGCCGGATGCGCAATTCTTGAGCGGGGAATACAACCCGGCCAAGAATGGCCGGGTTGATACAAACCTTCTTTCTAGAACGGCAGACCGTGGGATGAGCTACCCATAAACATCAGCATGGGAATGGAAAGCATAGTGTTGGTACGCGATGCAAGAAATGCGATCTTGCGCGCTTTGGCCTTTTCTTCGTCGGTCGCCGTGACGATGCCGAGAATTTTCTTTTGATTCGGCCAGATCAAGCCCCACACATTAAACAGCATGATGGTGCCCAGCCATGCGCCCATGCCGATGTAGGCATCCTGGCCTTGTAGCATGAAAGCGCTGGCGAATTTATGCGCCCCCATCAGATAGAATGCGCCCGAGAACCATGTAACCAGTGCGGCCCAGCGGAACCACAGCAAGGCGCGCGGTGCGACATATTTGCTGATTGCCGCCGGTCCCGGACCGCCTTTATCTTTATCGGCGGTGGCATCCGCAACCGCGGGCACTTGCACAAAGTTGAAGTAATAAAGCAGGCCGATCCAGGTAATCCCGGCCATAAAATGCAACCAGCGTTCGAACGCAAACAGGGATAGTTCCATCGTGCAGTCCTCTTGAGTAGTGGGGCGATACGGCAAGCGTGGTTTTTTTAGGCTCCCGCTAACATTTTCACAACCAGGCCAAGTACGATAGCCAACACAAAACCGGCGATAATGGTTCCAGTGATCGAGGCAAGTGGATTCATGAATTTTTCCTCAGAGTGAGTCGCGCATTAGCCAACCAAAAAGCTGGGCCATTATAAGAGCGCCGGTGATTTATGCAATATTGCCGAAGTCGATGGATCCGGGCGGGAAGCCTATGGACAGACACCAACAAAACGATATGACCAGGCGGTTACGATGACGGACATGCTAGTCAAGCTCTACACCTTGCCGGAACTTGCGCCGGTGCTCGCACGGCAAAGCGAGCAAGGCATCAAAATCCGCCGCGCCCTGGTGCCGGAGCGTCACTTGATTGTGGAATGGGTGCGACAACGTTGGGGCGCGGGTTGGGCATGCGAATGCGATACCGCGATAGTGCGGCAGCCGGTCAGTTGTTTCGTTGCGGTCGAAGCCGGGAAGCTGACCGGCTTCGCGTGCCATGAAGCGACATATAAAAACTTCTTCGGCCCGTTTGGGGTGGACGCGGCACGGCAGCGCCGGGGCATTGGTGAGGCGCTGTTGTTGACAACCCTGCACGATATGGCGGCCTGCGGCTACGCCTATGCGATTATCGGCGGTGCCGGTCCGGGCGATTTTTTCACGCGTGTCGCGGGCGCAATTGCGATTGATGACTCCACGCCGGGAATTTATCGCGGTTTGCTGCGTTCGCCCTGACGCATGAAATCGCTTGAAAACAAGGCGCCTGTGGCCCTCGCAGTGTTGGTGTTCGCGGCCCTGTTTCTGTTTCACACTTACCCGTTGGGTTTGAGCGACATCTACTGGCACCTGAACACTGGCCGCTGGATTGTGGAACACGGGAGTTTGCCCGCCACAGATCCATTTCTGTACACGCTGCCTGCCGTGCTGGATGAACGGCAGATCTTGCTGCTGCAAGGTTACTGGCTGGCGCAAGTGATTTTTTATTTTGTGCACGCGGGATTCGGCGATTACGGACTGGTGTTGTTCAAGGCCGGATTGTTCACCGCCACCTATTTCGTGTTATGGCGAATTTTGCGTGAAGCACAGGTCGATACGCTGTTTTCGTTGCTGGTTCTGGTGCCCTTGCCGCTGCTGTTTTATCGCTACGATGAATTGCGTCCGCAGATATTTTCTTTTCTGGGTGTGGTGCTGGTGTATGCCTGCGTAACCGGATCACGGAATGCATTGCGTGCCGGGATACGTTGGCCGCCGTCATTATTGATGTTGCCGGTGGTGATGTTGCTGTGGGCCAATCTGCACCGGGGCTACATCCTGGGCACGGTGATTATCCTGATCGCATTGAGTACGGAGTTGTGGCGGATCTGGTGTAAATGTCGTGCTATGGATCCACGCCTTTTCCGCCGCTACGGGATAGCCGGGGCTTTAGCCATCGCGGCTTCGCTGATAAATCCCATGACCTACCATGCCTACCTCACCGATCTGCACGAGCTGGGCACATCGACGTATCGCGGCGTGGACGAGTTTTTGCCGTTGTGGGATTACGCCGCACTCTATCAGCAGCCATTATTGTTTTTTGTTCCGCTGGGTCTGATCGGCGCGCTGGCAGCGGCCATGTACGTGCGGCGCCATTCTGTGCTGCCTGCGCAAGTAATCAATTTTATCGGTTTTTCCGCGGTAGGATTCACCGGGTTCCGCTTTATGATTCTGGCGGTGCTGATGACCTTGGCCACGGCATTGCCGCATGCGCATACTCTCCTGCAAGCAAGGTTGACGCGCGCCCGCAGCGGGTTACTGATCGCCGTACTGAGCGGTGCGGTCGCGATGGGCGTACTGGGCTGGCAGCGCAGCGCATTGCATTCTCAAGCCATCGAAACCGCCTACGTGCCGCAGGCTGCGGCGCAGTTTATAAAAAATCAACATCCGCCCGCACCCTTGTTCAATGCTTACGAATACGGCGGTTACCTGGAATGGTCGCTGGGTGCCGATTATCGACTCTTTTACGATCAGCGCAGCATGGATAACAGCGTCTATGCGCAGTACGAAACCGCGCGCGACGGCCGTTATCTGGAACCGTTCGCGCATTACGATGTGCGCAGCGTGGTGTTTTATTTGTCAGCCCCGGTGCTCAATACCATCCCGACGTTGGTATTTGCGCTGTTGAACGATACGCAGTGGGAGCTTGTGTTCCTGGACTCCCTGTCCGTGGTGCTGGTGCGTCATGATGCCAACACCTTGCCGGTGACCGACAAAGCCCAAGCCTGGCGCACTTTGCATGCCGCCACGCAACGCTGGATCAATGCCGCACCTGCCGATCCCAATCCGTATGTGCAGTTTGGCCGGGTCTTGTTATTTGCCGGTGAGTTTGTCGCGGCGCGCCAGCAATTCGAGCGCGCCTTGCAATTCGATCCGCAGCACGCCGGGGCGCGCCGCCATCTCGACGCGATGCGGCGTCTTATCCCGCAGTGACCAGGGCATGACTTTTTATTTATGGCGGATTTTCGGTGTTGCGGCAATCGTCGTTACTCCTGTGTGCGCGCAAGATAATTTCGACCTTCCGGTTGAGAACCTGCCGTCGAGCGTCAGCCTTGAAAGCGGCGGCGATGCGGACGGGTCGCGCAACTTGACATTATATGGAGATGTCGGTCTGGCCTCCGGAATACGGGTCCGCGCCGGTTATGCGGGTGCGCGCGTCGACACGGCCGCTGTAAGTTATGACGGTAAAACCTATTGGGCCGGGTTGAACAGCGATCCGCTGGCATTGTTTTCGTATGGCGGAAATTACGAAATCATGCGGCGAGATGATGGCATTCGCTCCGGCGCAATCAAGACCCACCTGCGCTGGCGTTTAAACGATTGGCGCTTGATGCTCCATCCGGAGCTGCGCTCGATCACCCTCACGAAAAAACGTATCACCCAAAAAAATGTGGTCCGCAGTGTCGCAACTACGATTCGCAGCCCGGGTCTGGGCGCGGCCGTAACGTTCAACGGATTAGAGGATTGGTCATTTGCGTTGCGGCATTTTGTCTATCGATACGACACTGATGCGCAAACCTTGCGCAATCATCCGGTCTTTACACAGCAGGCATTCGCGTATGTCGATCAGTCGTTCGATGCCGCGCGCAGCGCCATCAACGTTGACTACGCGCCGTCGTGGGGCAGCGCCGGAGTGGAAGTCACGCGCAGCCAGTCCGCCATTGATCATGAACTTACGCGCAGCACGGCGCTTAATTTAAGTTGGGATGTGTCGCATGCCTGGACGACTTTCGCGCATATGGGCCGCAGCCGCGCGGATGGCGTGGCCGCCACCGGATTCGCCAGCATTGGAGTGACCTGGATGTGGGATTAATCACAAGGGCTGTCAACCAAATCCAAGGTCGCGCGTTTTCTGCACTTGTAGCCAGTAATTTTTCACAGCGGGTCGCCTGTGCCAAGTACGGCATGACCTGACCACATCTTAATGAGGAGAACGCAGTATGAACGGGTCCGCAATATTCCCGCAGTTAAAACGATCCTTGGCACGCGCCGCCGCCGGGTTGTCGGCTTTGGCGCTGGCCGCTTCCGTAGCGGTATTGCCCGCCTGCCAGCAGAACGGCAAGACCTCGAGCAATCTCGGAAATTCATCCAGCGACAGCAATCTGATGATTGGTCTGACCGATGCCGAGGGCGATTTCATCAGCTACAGCGTGGATGTGAAATCACTGACCTTGACCAAGGCCAACGGCGCAATTGTCGAGACCGTGCCCGTGACTACCACGGTGGATTTTGCTCAGTACACCGACCTGACGGAGTTTCTCACGGCGGCGACCGTGCCCAACGGCGCTTACAACAGCGCCACCATGATCTTGGACTACAGCACCGCGAACATTCAGGTGGAGGATGCCGACGGCAATGCAGTCAAGATCAGCCAGATCGTGGATGCCGATAACCATCCCATTACGACGCTGGAAGTAAAAGTTAAATTCGAAGGCGACAAACACAAGCTGGTGATCGCGCCGGGCCGTCCGGCCAGTCTGACCTTGGACTTCGATTTGAAAGCATCCAATAAGGTCAGCGCCGATCTGAGCACAATAACCGTCGAGCCTTACCTGCTGGCCGAAATCGAATCGCACAAACCCAAATTGCATCGCGTGCGAGGCGGGCTGAAGTCCGTGGATGTTGGCAACAGCAGCTTCGATTTAATCCTGCGCCCGTTTGTGCATGTGATGAAAGATGCGGATAAGAAAGAGCACTTTGGTGCAATGAGTGTGAGCACCAGCGACACGACGGTATTTGACATCGATGGTGTGACGTACGGCGGTTCCGCGGGACTGATGGCACTCAAAAACATGACGACGTTCACCGCGGTGGTCGCCATCGGCGATCTGAAATTCAATCCGCGCCGTTTCGAAGCGCGCGAAGTGTATGCCGGTTCCAGCGTGCCGGGCGGGACCTTGGATGTGGTGACTGGTGAGGTTATCCAGCGCAGCGGCGAGACCTTGATTGTTAAGGGAGCCACCCTGGTGCGCAAAGGCGGTGGCATGATTTTCAACGATGAAGTCACGGTTACGGTGGCGAATACCACCAAAGTGCATCGCCAGCTTTCCAAGGATTCATTTGCTATCGGCGACATTTCGGTCGGCCAGCGTATCACCGTGCATGGTGAGCTGGTGGATGCCAGCGCAAGTAACCTGACCTTGAATGCCACCAACGGCTCCGTACGCATGTTGCTGACCACGTTGCGCGGCAGCGTCGTCTCAACGAATAACGTGAGCCATACGTTAATCATGAATCTGCAAACTATTGCCGGGCGCCAGGTCTCGTTATTTGATTTTTCGGGTACGGGAGTGGATCCTTCCAGCAATGCCGACCCGGCTAATTATGAAGTCGATACCAGCACTCTGAATCTCACGGGGCTGACGGTTGATGGTCCGGTTGCAGTGCGCGGTTTCGTAAGACCCTTCGGTTCCGCGCCCAAGGATTTCATCGCGCAGACGCTGGTGGATGTCGAAGATGTGCCAACAACCCTGTTCGTCGACTGGGTACCCGCCACTGCGAATGCCTTTAGTGCCTTGTCGTCCACCGGCATGACATTGGATCTTACCGGCTCGCCATTACATGAAGTGCAACGCGCGGGTGTCAAGACTGTGCTGTCAGGAGCGCCGGTGATTCAACCCACAAGCGACGACAATGGTATGTATTTTATCAAGCAAGGCGGAGTGACGCAGATGTATACAAGCTTCGGTAGCTTCATCACTGCGTTGCAGACGAATGCAAAAGTAGAGAGCCTCGTGGCCACCGGCAGCTACGACGATAACAGCGCGGTTTTAACGTGCAATTTCGTCGCAGTAAGCATCAAGTAAGCCTTTTTAGTTTTTTCAAATGTAATGCAAAGAACGGCCCCTCGCGGCCGTTCTTCTTTAAGAAATAAGCTCACCCAAGGTGACTTGGTTTACACCCGTTAGTCCTTGCCAGTCCACACCCGCATTTATAAATGCCCACCCAGATAACCTCATGTGCGTCAACGTACTGAGCAAACTTATTTTTACGCTCATACTTTCCACACTATCTGAGATTTGCCATTGGGGCGGGCAGCATAGTTAAGATTTGGAAGTAATCCAATAAAAACGCGAATGTAGATTTATCCAGTTCTTAACAATTTACATAAACTTAAAGCGTCGGAAATTTTTTGAATGGGTTATTCATACCGTCCCGTGCATCGACAGACGATAGATCATGATACTGACTAGTCATACTTACACATCATCCTAACGGGAGAAAAAGCATGAGCCACGGAATTCGAGATAATTACGAAAGCAATTCAACTATCAGCGGCAATATGGCCAGAGCCGATTTAAGTGACGGCCCTGGACCGGAATTGATGGGCGCCAACACCTTGATTGGCGACAGCGTCGTTAATCAAAACGGCGATGATTTGGGAGATCTGAAAGAAATCATGTTGGATATGAGCACCGGTAGAGTGAGTTACGCGGTGTTGTCATTTGGCGGTTTTCTGGGTATGGGCGACAAGCTTTTTGCCGTGCCCTGGAATGCATTGACGCTCGACACGGTCAATAAACACCTGGTTCTGAACGTCGATAAAAAGCGTCTCGAGGATGCGCCGGGATTCGATAAAAATAGCTGGCCAGATATGGCGGATCCAACCTGGGAGAGCGAAATCCATTCGTATTACGGAACGCAGGCCAATAGCCGTAACATCGATTCAGATGAATCCCGGATGTAATTCGAATAATTTGTAACGCCGCCACTTGATCTGACAGAGACTAACTTTTTGAGAGAGTGCCTGTCAGGTCAAGTTCCGGCGATTTTATTTCCGTACAGATGCATCGTCAGCTTGCTCAATGCCGCCAGGCGGTCCCACGCAGGGCCTCCTTATCTCCACTCTTGTGTTTTTCACCTCACTGCTGATGTAATTCACAGCTTCGCGCATTGACTTACAATCCTAAGCCCGCTTGTTTCTGACCACTATTCCAAAAGCACTATGGAATTAACTGGTGCGAGGCGCACAATGTCGGCGCCTATATAATTCCAAGGAATTCTGATGGTCTTCGATAAAGCCAGTCTGCCCAAGGCACTGTTTTTTGGCGGCGTTAGCGTTATTTTATATACCCTGATGTTTATTTATTCCGAGCAGATTATCGAATATGCGCATCGTACCCGGCAGGGTGAGCACATCTGGTTTTTAGTTCCTATTGTCATCGCTTTCGTTTTTTCCTATGTGCACGGGACGTTCACCGGTTCGTTCTGGGATACGCTGGGCTTGAAACCGGCGCAGAAAAATAACCAGAAAAAATAGGAACGCGCATGGACTCCATTTCATTCATTGATATCACGTTCACGAACGCCTTGTTGTTGTTTCTGGTGGGTATTGTCGGCGGCATGGTCAGCGGCTTCATCGGCTCCGGCGGCGCGTTTGTGTTGACGCCTGCGATGATGACGCTGGGTGTACCCGGTATCGTCGCGGTCGCCAGCAATATCTGCCACAAATTTCCCAAAGCATTGGTCGGTGCGATCAAACGCAATAAATACGGGCACGTCGATATCAAGCTTGGCATTGTCATGGGCATCTTCGCCGAATTCGGCATGTTGTACGGCAAGACCGTGATGACCAACATCAAGAATGTTTACGGTGATGTCGGCACAAATTTGTACGTATCGTTTATTTTTGTAGTGGTGCTGAGCATCGTCGGCGGCTTTGTATTGCGCGATGCGCGCCGCATGTTCAAAGCGGGCGATACCGGTCACGAACATACGGTTACCAAATTCGCGAAATGGGTGCAGTCAATCCATATCCCGGGCACCATGATGTATTTCAATAGTCTGAATGCACGCGTGTCGGTGCTGTTCATCGTGCCTTTGGGTTTCGCCACCGGCATGCTGGCGTCCACCATTGCGGTAGGTGGGTTCATCGGTGTCCCGGCGATGATCTATGTTCTTGGCGCACCGGCGATGATGGCTTCGGCCACAGAGCTGGTGATCGCGTTCGTGATGGGATTCGGCGGCACCATTTTCTATGCTTGGGACGGTGTCGTCGACGTGCGTCTGGCGATGATTATCCTGTTGGGCTCGTTGTTCGGCATACAGCTCGGCGCGGTGGGCACCACCTACGTAAAAGACTACACGGTGAAACTGGTCATGGGTGTCATCATGGTGACGGTGTTGTTCAGCCGCTTTTTTTACATTCCGGGTTATTTATCGCAGCTGGGGATTATAGAATCCATTACGCCTGACACTGTCAGGACGCTTAAAATGCTGGGCGACGGTACGCTGGTTTTGGCGCTCGGGTTGGGTGCGCTCATCATTGTTTCCGCGCTGATCAAAGGAATGGCCGCGCATAAAAAACAACATCAAGAGCTCGCCGCGCTGGACGGCTATGAAGATTGATCGCACCACCGCGTAACTTTTCCTGGGCTCACCTGTTTCCATTTCTGCTATGGCGCCGCTTGTTTACAAGGGCGAATTTGCGTGCCGATTTGCTGGCAGGCTTGACCGGCGCAATCATCGTGCTGCCGCAAGGCGTGGCGTTCGCGACCATCGCGGGCATGCCGCCGGAATACGGGTTGTATGCGGCGATGGTGCCTGCCATCGTCGGTGCGCTGTTCGGCTCGTCGTGGCATTTGGTGTCCGGTCCCACTACCGCAATTTCAATCGTCGTGTTCGGTGCCATCAGCCCGTTGGCGGAACCGGGCGGCGCGCAATATATCTCGTTAGTCCTAACCTTGACATTTATGGTCGGCGTGTTGCAGCTCATCATGGGCATTGCGCGGCTGGGTGTGCTGGTGAATTTCATTTCGCACACGGTGGTGATTGGCTTCACGGCCGGCGCGGCGATTTTGATTGCATCGAGCCAGTTCAAGAATTTTCTGGGCATTAGCATCGCTCAGGGCAGTTCTTTCTATCATACGATTTACGCCACGCTGACCGAGATGAGCGACATCCAGCCATGGGTGCTCGCAGTCGGTGTGGTGACGCTGGTAAGCGGAATCGTGGCGAAGAAATTTATCCCCAAATTTCCGTACATGATCGTAGCTATGCTGGTCGGCAGCGCGGTGGCCTTCGTGCTGAATCTGATGTTCGGCGTCGAGCTGACGCACATTCGTACCCTCGGCTCCTTGCCCGGAACGTTACCACCCTTGTCGATGCCGGATTTTTCTCCGACAACGCTACAGCAGTTATCGCACTCGGCGTTGGCCATTGCGATCCTGGCGTTGACCGAAGCCGTGTCGATTTCGCGTGCCATTGCGGTTCGGTCGCATCAACGCATCGATGGCAATCAGGAGTTTATCGGTCAAGGACTTTCGAATCTGGCCGGTAGTTTTTTTTCCGGTTATGCCTCCAGCGGTTCGTTTAACCGCAGCGGGTTGAACTACGAAGCGGGTGCTAAAACACCGATTGCGTCGATACTCGCCTCGCTTTTTCTCGCGGGTATTTTGTTGCTGGTGGCACCCTTGGCCGCCTATTTGCCGATCGCGGCGATGGCGAGCATTTTGTTTCTGGTGGCCTGGGGGCTGATCGACTTCAAGCACATCAAGATTATTCTTAAAACAAGCCGCGCGGAAACCGCGGTTCTGGTCACGACATTTATATCCACATTGTTTTTGAATCTTGAATTCGCAATCTACGTGGGGGTGATTCTCTCGCTGGTGCTGTATTTGAAACGCACATCGCGGCCGCGCATCCTATCCAGGGTCCCGGATCCAAAATCAGAGAAACGTTCGCTTATAAGCGGCCCGCATCTGCCGGAGTGCCCGCAGTTTAAGATTATCCGCATCGACGGCTCGGCGTTTTTCGGTGCCGTGAATTACATTCAGGAGTCTTTGCAAAATATCGGCGCGGGCGATCCACCGCAAAAGCATGTGTTGGTGATTGCAAAGAGCATCAATTTCGCCGACATCGCCGGCACGGAAATGTTTGTGCAAGAAGCCGTGCGGCGACGGGCCATGGGTGGGGGGTTGTATTTTTACCAGCTGAAAGATCAAGTGCGGAAGATGTTGGAAAGTAGCGGGTACATGGCCACCATCGGCGCGGAGAATATCTATCGCTCGAAGGCGGATGCCATCCAGTCGATCTTCGCCAAGCTGGATTACGCGATTTGTAAACGTTGTGACAAACGCATCTTCCTCGAATGCAAACAGGTTCCATACGAAACAAGTACTCCCTCTCCTCGCACTGGCGCTTGAGTTACATACTACCCATGCCGTAGCATCCCCTGCATTCCTTCGATTGGGATTTCTGAGACGCATGGTTGCCTACACCATCAAGGTTCTTCAGGACGGGTTGTACGTCATCGAGCAATCTTTTGCGCTCTACGGGGCGGAGCTTGGCATTCGTATGACCGTCGTAGCGATGAAAGACAATGGTTTGTGGCTGCACTCGCCCGTGCGTTTCGGAGACAACCTGGCGGAGCAGATCGCAACCCTGGGTTCGGTGCGCCATCTTGTGTCTCCCAGCAAAATGCATCGCTTGTTTCTGCCGGAATGGATCACTGCCTATCCGCAAGCGGTGCATTACGTGCCGATGGGCATGACCTTGCACGCGCCCGGCGGAAAGTTACCCACACCATTGGGCCAGCACCCGCCCAGGGAATGGCAGGGGCAAATCGAGCAGCTCGAGGTGCAGGGTATTCCCGAGTTGAACGAGGTAGTATTTTTCCACCCGGCGACGCGCACGCTCATATTGACTGATCTATGTTTCAACATCCGCGAAGGGCGGTTATGGACTCGCCTGCTGTTCAAGCTCAATGGCGCTTGGGATCGTTTTGGTCCCACGCGCATTTTTCAACGCTACATCCAGGATCATGTGGCGTTTCGCGCGTCGATTGACCGCATTTTGCGTTGGGACTTCGATCGCATCATTGTTTCGCATGGCGAGATCATCGAAGCCAATGGTAAAGAGCAGTTCCGCGCCGCGTTCGAGAATCTGCGATAATTGCGGACCTTACGCTGTGTGGATGTCGGCTGTGAGCAAGACTTGGTTGTGGGTTTTCATCGGGATAATTTTGGCGGGATGCAGTTCGGTGAGCCCGTATGACACCTCGCCCGGCAAATCGGCACACCTCATTGGCCGGCGTGCCATGCTTCGGGAGCAAGGTAAAGAGTTTGTCTATTTCGCGCAGCTCGACAAATTGGACTTGCGCGATGTCTGGTCGGACTACCCGCACGACATGTACATTCCACCGGGTTATCACACCCTCGTGGTCACTTGCGAATGGCAGGTCAATGGCACGATCACCGTAGCCCACCTTTTTCGCCAGCGTTTTATCATGGGTCATGAATACGATTTCAGCAGCCGCCTGGTCGAAAAAGGCATGTGCAAAACCACCATGGTGGATTTAACCGTGGAACAACGAAAAGAAGCGGCCAGGATAGAAAAAAATGATGGTAAAAAGCGCTAGCGCGGATATTACTTCAGCATATACGTGACTGTCGCTAAGTTATTGATTCTCTGTAAGTACATCAGGCCCTAACCCGCAAACGCATTTAATCAGTATTTCCGGGGTCGCAAAACGCGAACCAAGCGCTACCCATTAATGGATTAATTGGGGCATGATGCGCTGCGTATAAACCTTAGTGCTGCTTAATCAAAGGGCGGCGGGAGAGCGAAGCAATGTGGCTGCAACGGAGTGTGGTGGTGTGTGTGGTACTCGCGGGTTGCGCGGCAACGGTACCTCAAGAAAATGGCAAAGATGCGAAGTTGATGGGGGTGCGTCTCCCGCTCATTAGCGATGGCATGATGGGGGCGGTGTATTTCACCCAGCTCGATGCACGCGAACTGCGCAACATGTTCAATCAATATCCAGCGACAGTTTCAGTATCCCCCGGCAATCACATGGTGACCGCCGTATGTGAGTGGCGTTCTTCCTTGGGAGAAGCGCCTATTGCCAAAAACGTACGCCGTTTCCGCATGGATTTGGACGCCGGCCGGAGTTACCAGTTCACCAGCAATTTCGAGGGAGGGGGACAGTGCCAAATAAGTTTTGAGGCGGTATCCGATCCTCAGCCCGCGCCTCCGCGAGGAGGATCCTGAGCTTGACATGCGATGCCCGGTTTGAGAGCTACGACAGCACAATGGCTAAATAGAGAGCATACATTGCGCCGTTCACGCCCAGATGCCACACCCGTAATTGACCACGTGAATGCATCAGGCGCAGCCATAATGCGGCAACGAAGGTAATCACCACGCCCGTCAATACCTCAAGTTGCGGCGTCCAGGGGGTGAGCATGATGCCAAGCGCCGGCAGCAAGGTGCCTTGAAATACCATTGCACCGGTAATGTTGCCGAACGCCAGCGTGTCTTTATCGCGGCGTATCCATAAGATGCTGTTTACTTTTTCGGGCAGCTCGGTGGCGATGGGAATAATAAGCAAAGACAGCAACAAGGCCGAAATACCCAGAATCGCTGCCGCTTCCTGCACGCCATTAATGAAACCTTTGGCACCGGCAATCAATAACCCGACACCGAGCAATAACTGCATTACGATGACAAACATATTCTGCGGCAGGCCGATTCGCGTGAGCAGCATTTTGTGTTCTGCCTCCGTGCCATGGCCTTCTTTGACCAATTGGCTTGAGGCATTTAAAGTGACCATGACATACACGAAGTAGATCAACACCATGCCGATAGCCAAGGCTGCTCGCACTGCTGCATTGTCGTGGGGCACGAAGAGCGCCGCACCCGCCAGCGCGAATGCGAGTAAAAAGAAGTTCAGATCGCGCCGCAAGCCGGTGTGTTCGGCAATGAAGCGGCCCTGCATTCCGCGCTTGCCGAGCACCGCGAACGCCATCAAGGACAACGAGAGCGTGGACAACATCAACGGAGCGCCCAGAATCGCGCCCACGCCAATTTCCTCATTCACATGGATGTCGGTGGTCCCGGCAAAAATCGCAAGCAGGGGCACCATGGTTTCGGGCATTGCGGTACCCACGGCTGCGAATAATGAGCCGGTCACGCCTTCCGAAATCTTCATGCGCTCACCCAAGTGCTCCAGCGCATTCGTAAAAATCTCGGCGGCGACTAAAATAACAACGAGCATTAATAAAAGTTGCCCGAACACCATGGATGCAGTTCCTTTGGAAAAAGAAGGCGGGATTATATCAGCGCGGCGGGGTGTGAAGCGATGGATCAAAGCATGACTAAATATCACCGGGTCCGGTGGCCGGCCCTCGCAGCGGTGGTCTGGCTCAGCGGTTGTGGCCACACCGCAGCGAACGACAACTTTGAAGAAATTGGGCGCTACGTGTTCGACGTGTACGAAGAAAACTACTCCTGGGGTCATGTCCTGCGCGGATTCGTGATCGAGAGCGACGGCCGCGTGCGTACCTACGACCACAGCGATGAGCGCTGGTTACCCGCCCAAGACCGTTCCGGGCGATTGGCCGAAGCGGATCTGGCGGATAAATTCTCGGGTTCGAAAGTTCGCCTCACCCTGGCGGCCGATGCGGTACGCGCTAAGGCGCTGTTACTCCCCGCCGCCGTGCATGGGACGATTACGCGTTTTAACCAGTCGCGTGATCGCGGCCGGTTTGGCTATACCGGATACATCTACGACCCCGCGCGGAACACCTACCGTGCGGTGGTTGTGGGCGCCGACGGGGATTGGCTCGAAACCAACACCTCGCCGGCGGCGCAGGAACTGATGACCTGGCTTAACGAAGTGAAGGAAAAAGTTTCCGACGCGCAGCGCTAGGAACCTTCCAGAAGTCCGCTTAATCAATAGTTCAGCGGTTTTCCCGCCGCGACAGAACCCGCATCAGCCCGTCCATTCCGCGGGTAGTCAACACCCGCCGCAGCGTGCCCAGAAAATAAGTCGGTACCGTGACGTAATAGCGCGGCCTGGGGCGCGGACTCTCCAGAGCGTGGAGCACTTTTTTCAACACGGCCTCGGGAGATAGCGTAAACGGCTGCGCCGGACCGGGTTTGGTTAAACGTTTTTCCATGCCTTCGTAAATGCTGCGGTGCGCGCTGCGTTGTTTGTCGATATTTTTCTGATATAACGCAAACGCGTTGGCGCGAAACCGGCTGGAAATGGGGCCAGGTTCCAACAGGCTGACATGAATGCCGCTCGCATGCAGTTCCTGACGCAGCGTGTCGGTGATGCCTTCCAATGCGAACTTACTGGCGGTATAGGCGCCGCGATAAGGCATGGCCGCCAGCCCCAGCACCGAGCTGTTCATGATGATGCGGCCGTAGTTTTGTTTGCGCATCAAGGGGATGATGAGATTGGTCAGCTCGATGGTGCCGAACAGATTGGTTTCGAATTGCGCGCGCAGCGCTTCGCGGCTTAAGTCTTCCACCGCGCCGGGCTGGCCAAAGCCGCCGTTGTTGACTAATGCGTAGATCGTGCCTGCGCGTTGCAGCACGTCGTCGACGGCGGAATGAATCGAGCTGGAATCGGCGAGATCTAGACGTGCGCTTTCAAAGCCAAGCGCGTTGAGTGCGGCGGCATCCGAAGCTTTGCGCGCGGTTGCAAACACACGATAACCACGTGCCTTTAAACCTGCCGCCATACACGCACCGATGCCGCTCGAGCAACCGGTAATGAGCACCGTCCGTGGGTCTGTTGGAGTTATCACGTGGCAGATTGTAGTGCATGACGCCGCGATTTGCGTCATTACCCGCGTGCGTTATGATCGCGGCTGCTCCCACCACCGGCGTATTCGCGCATGAAAAATATTTTCCGTGTGTTGCTGCTTTGCATGTTGCCTGCGGTATTTCCTGCACATGCTGCGGGCATCTACATGGGCGGTGCATTTGGTACGCAACAAGCCACCCTCAACGAACGCGAACAGGCGCTTGCCGATCGAACCGCCAGCGCAACCGCGCAAGGCGGGAATGGATCGTATTCCCTTAAACCATGGGGTTGGACTGGCAAACTCTATGGCGGATATTGGTTCAATGAGGTGCTGGGTATCGAGGCACAAATTGTCAACCTAGGCGACCTGGATTCGAACCTGGAATACAAGTATACGAACCTGTTCGGCACGATTGCGGCCAAAGCGGTGGATCATACGAGTTTGCGTGCTATGGCGGTGATGTTGACGGGAGTGTGGCCCACGCAAGGAAGTTTTGGCGCCATCGGACGCGTGGGGTTGGCGCGCTGGCGTATGGCGTTTGAAAGTGAACGCGAATGCGCCGACAACGGCGTCACCACACGTTGCAGTACATTTCTGGCCCAAGGTGCTGCGGGCACCTCCTACGGCACCGGACTGACCTATGGCTTGGGGTTGATGTATGCATTAACGCCCGAGTTGAGTGCGCGTGTGGATTGGGATCGTTACAACGACGTCGGCGATAATCATACCGGCGGCAAGACCGATATCAATACTCTGGTGCTCGGTATTGACTATAGCTTTGGCGAGGCGCCGCTGCGCCGCCCATCGCCGTTCGCACTGGATACGCGCCGCATTTATTACGGCGCCGGTTTGAGTATGAATACACTGGCCGACACGCATTGGGGCGCCGGGGCGCAGGTATTGACTGGCTACGACACCGGGCTCGCCGTCGGCCGCATGGCGTTGGACGCCGAGCTGGGTTACCTCAACACCGGTAATATGAAATTCGACACCCGTGTGGGCTCGCGCATCTCTACCCGCGCGGCGGGTGTGTGGTTGAGCGGCGTTGCGCGCGTGCCGGTAAGTCATGGCTGGGAAGCGCTCGGCCGACTCGGCGGTGACTTCGGTGACGACGCCGGTTTGTTGCTGGGCTTCGGCGCGGCGCTGGAGTTGACGCGTGATGTAAAGTTGCGCGTCGAATACGTGTTGCGCGAGAACATCGACGCGCTACAAGTGAACGTGATCTACCGGCCGTGAAGTTCGCCGGCTACCGCATGCAGTGGCAACCAAAAGTAAAACTCCGACCCTTGTCCGCGGATGCTGCGCGCGTGAATCTCACCGCCCAGCATTTTGCAGAAATGACGCGACAGCGCCAAACCCCGGGTAAACGCACTTGACCTACACCAAAGACTGTATAAAATAACAGTACTGTATATTTGGACAGTCATCGCCATGTCGCTTACGGACCGTCAAGCTGAAATTCTGGAATTGATCCGCCGGCACATGGCGGAAGCAGGGCATCCGCCCACGCGTGCGGAAATCGCCAAGCAGCTGGGGTTTAAATCCGCCAATGCCGCCGAGACGCATCTACGCGCGTTGGCGCGCAAAGGGGCGATTGAGTTGGTGCCGGGTGCGTCGCGCGGCATCCGGCTCACCGACACCGGCTTACCGTTGGTAGGGCGGGTTGCGGCGGGGCATCCCATTTTGGCGGAAGAAAATATCGAGTCCCGCTACCCGGTTGAAGCAGCGTTATTTCAACCGCGGGCCGACTATCTGTTGCGGGTGCAGGGCATGAGCATGCAAGGCGCCGGTATTTTACATGGCGATCTGTTGGCCGTGCACCGCACACCCAATGCCGATAACGGCCAAATTGTAGTCGCACGGTTAGAAAACGAAGTCACCGTCAAACGTTTCCAGCGGCGTGGTCAGCACGTGCAGTTGCTGCCGGAAAATCCCGAGTTTGAACCCATCGAAGTGGATCTGCGTCAGGATGCTCTGGTGATCGAGGGCATTAGCGTGGGTCTGATTCGCACGAGTAAACCACGATGAATATTACTGAGTTTCAACGGCAAAAGATCCCGCGTCAGATGCCGGTTTGGCCCGAAGCAGTGGTGCCATTACCACCTGCCTTGGGTTTGGCATCCGGTCATAGTGCCCTGGATGCGGCGCTGGGTGGCAGTGGCTGGCCACAGGAATCACTTACCGAAATTTTGATCGGCCGCGCCGGCATGGACGAAGTAAATTTGTTGTTACCGGCGTTCGCACAAATTACCCGTCAGAAACGTTGGCTTGCCTTTGTGGCACCTCCATATTTTTCCTATGCCCCGGCGCTGGCGCAGGCGGGTGTGGATTTATCACGGGTGTTGTTGGTACATCCGTCTGCACGGCAGACCCCCTTGCACACAGTGGAGCAAGTGCTGCGCGCGGGGACGTGTGGTGTGGTGCTGGCGTGGGTTGAACACGCGGACTACACCGCGCTAAGGCGTTTGCAATTGGCTGCCGCCGCGGGTAATTCCTGGGCTGTGTTATTTCGTCCCGCGAATGCAATGCAATTGCTTTCACCCGCCGAGTTGCGACTCAAGCTTGAGCCGCTCAGCGCCAGTGGACGTACCCTGGCAGTGCAGGTATTAAAACGCCATGGTGGACGGCCTTCTTCGAGGCTTGTGGTGGACCTGGGGCATGCAGCGCATCAGCATGCAAGTGATGCGGTGGCTTCTTGAAGCGCGCTCACCGCAATTTCGCGAGCATCCGCTTCCTCGCCATGAACTGGCAACTCGTTACTTCGCTTTGTTTTTCTCGATCATGGCATAGGCTGAATGATTGTGAATGGATTCAAAATTCTCTGACTCCACCACATAGCCGACGATACGTGCATCGGCATTAAAGCGTTGCGCAATGTCGCGCACCATGTCTTCGACAAATTTCGGATTATTATAAGCGGCTTCGGTAACGAATTTTTCGTCAGGACGTTTGAGCAGACCGTACAGCTGGCAGGACGCTTCCTGCTCCACGATGTCGATCAACTCTTCGATCCAGACGAACTCTTTGGTACGTACCGTGATGGTGACGTGCGAGCGCTGATTATGCGCGCCGTAGTCGGAAATTTGCTTGGAACACGGGCACAGGCTCGTCACCGGGACGACCACTTTAATCCATAAGTTGGGTTCGCCCTGATTGGCCTCACCGATGAATGTGACATCGTAGTCCATCAGACTTTTGACTTTGGATACGGGGGCCTGCTTCATGACGAAGTAGGGGAATTTCATTTCGATGTGGCCGGATTGCGCTTCCAGCAGCACGGTCATTTCCTGCACCATATCCTTGAAAGAGTGCACGGTAATTTCACGTTCGTGTTTATTCAGGATCTCCACGAAACGCGACATGTGTGTGCCCTTGAAGTTGTGCGGCAGATTCACATACATGTTGAAGTTGGCAATGGTGTGCTGGTCGCCCGCGCTGCGATCACGCACCCGTACCGGATGGCGAATGTCCTTAATGCCAACTTTGTCGATCGGGATATTGCGGGTGTCCTTGCTGCCCTGCACATCGGCGATGACTTGTGTGCGCGCTTTAATCATGAATTCAATCCTCGGTGTAACGCACACAAGCGCGTTCGGTTTCCCACAACGTAATGGCGGTAATGCGGTGGGTCGCGCCGTTCAAGCGCGCGCCCAAGCGTTGAAACAAATAGGCTGAAATATTTTCAGCGGTTGGGTTAAGGGTATCGAACGGCGGAATTTCATTCAGATGGCGGTGATCAAGCCGCGCCAGTTCAGCCCGAGTCGCTTCCTTGAGTACTTTAAAATCGACACCCATACCGACCTTATCCAACTGTGTCGATGTCACTTCCACTTCCACTTTCCAGTTGTGGCCATGTAACTGATTACATACCCCTGGATAGTCGCGTAACAAATGCGCGGCTGCAAAATCAGTGATGATTTTTAACGAATATTTCGCTGTCATAAATACTTGACTGTAGAGCTAGGAGATTACTTGGAATGGCTGACTTTCACAAGCCCGGAGCTTGTAAAACTTCGCAGTGTGGCAATGATCCCATCGCAGGTGAGACCACATTCGGCGAGTAAATGTTCACGTTTACCATGGTGAATAAAACGATCGGGCAAGCCCAGGTTTAGAATGGGCACAGTGATGTTTTGCAGGGCCAGGCATTCATTAATGGCGCTTCCCGCGCCCCCCATCACTGCATTTTCTTCAAGTGTGACCAGCACATCGTGGGTCGCGGCGATGCGCAACACCGTATGTTCATCAAGGGGTTTGACGAAGCGCATGTTGACTACGGTCGCGTCGAGCAGGTGTGCGGCTTCCATCGCCGGTGCCACCATGCTGCCGAACGCCAGCAATGCGATTTTGCGTCCGCTGCGGCGAATTTCCGCTTTGCCCACCGGCAGGACTTCCATGGCGGGTATGATGGTCGCGCCGGGTCCGCAACCACGTGGATAGCGGACCGCGCTGGGACCGTCATGCATAAAGCCGGTATACAGCATTTGCCGGCATTCGTTTTCGTCCGCGGGCGCCATGACCATCAAGTTCGGGATGCAGCGTAAATAACTCAAATCGAAACTGCCCGCGTGGGTTGGACCATCCGGACCGACCAGGCCGGCGCGGTCGATTGCAAATAGCACCGGCAGGTTTTGCACGGCGACATCGTGGATTAATTGGTCGTAACCGCGCTGCAAAAATGTTGAATAGATGGCCACCACCGGGCGCATGCCCTCACAGGCCAAGCCTGCGGCGAGCGTCACGCTGTGCTGCTCGGCGATACCTACATCGAAATACTGGCCGGGAAAGCGCTGCGAGAATTCCACCATGCCCGAGCCTTCGCGCATCGCCGGGGTGATACCGATCAGACGCTGGTCCTGTGCGGCCATATCGCAAATCCAGTCGCCAAATACCTGCGTGTAGGTGGGACTGCCACCGGTGGTGGACGGCAATTCCCCGGTGCTTGGATCAAATGCGCTGACCCCATGATAGGTGCAGGGATTTTTTTCGGCCGGGGCGTAGCCTTTGCCTTTTTTGGTGACGACGTGCAGAAATTGCGGGCCTTTGAGCGCATACAGATTACGCAGCGTCGCGACCAGCGTGGGCAGGTCGTGGCCGTCAATCGGACCGATGTAGTTGAAACCCAGCTCCTCAAACAAGGTGCCGGGAATCACCATGCCCTTCATGTGTTCCTCGGCGCGGCGTGCCAGTTCCCACACCGACGGCATCACCGCAAGCACTTTCTTGCTGCCTTCACGCACGGTGGAATACAGGCGGCCGGAGAGAATGCGCGCGAGATAATTCGACATGCCGCCGACATTCGGCGAGATCGACATGTCATTGTCATTGAGCACCACCAGCAAATTCGCGTCGAGATCGCCGGTGTGATTCAGCGCCTCAAACGCCATACCCGCGGTCATCGCCCCGTCGCCGATGATGGCGGCGATGTGGCGATCCACGCCTTGTTTCTGCGCGGCAATCGCCATACCCAAAGCCGCGCTGATCGAGGTGCTGGAGTGACCCACGCCAAAGGTGTCGTAAGCGCTTTCAGCACGGCTCGGAAAACCCGCCAGCCCGCCCGCTTGCCGGATGCTGGACATGCGCTGTTTGCGGCCGGTGAGGATTTTATGCGGATAGGTTTGGTGGCCCACGTCCCACACCAGCCGGTCTTCCGGCGTGTTAAACACATAATGCATCGCCACCGTAAGCTCGACCGTGCCCAGCCCTGCCGCCAAATGACCGCCGGTCTTACCCACCGTTTGAATCAGAAAACTGCGCAACTC
>CAZHHW010000013.1:0-4299 GCA_964532385.1 uncultured Gammaproteobacteria bacterium
CGCAATGTCTTGATGTAAGCCTCGATCGTGGAGTTGCGCGCACTCATGCGGATCTGTTCCTTCACGTCTTCGAAGGCCGGCGGAGTCACCTTGCGGGTGTCCTGAAGCTGGATGACGTGCCAGCCGTACTGGGTTTGTACCGGAGTTTTGGTGTATTCGTCTTTTTTGAGTTTCACGGCCGCATCCGCGAACGGCTTGATCATGTCTTCGGGCTGGAACCATTCGAGTTCGCCGCCGTCGGCCGCGCCGGTGGAATGTTCATTGGCGAGCTTGGCGAAATCGCCGCCTTTGTCCAATTGTGCGATCACGGCTTTGGCTTTTTCTTCGCTGTCGAGCAGAATGTGCCGGGTCTTGTATTCAAGGCCGGGCAGGTCCTTGATGAATTTGTCATAGCCTTCCTTGAGCTTGGCTTCCGATAGTTCGCCCCGTGCTTCAAGCTCGCTGCGGATCACGCCGCTGGCGAGAATGTTGGCGCGGGCGCTGTCCAGCTCCGCAGTGGTCTCGGGTTTTTTGTCGAGTTTTTTATCCAATGCGGCGCGGTACAGCAATTCGCGATTGACCAGTTCCTCGACGATTTTACTTTTGCGCTCGGGAGGCAGTTTGCTCAGGTCGTCGATGCCGCGCTGGCGGGCATAAATTTCCAGCGTCTGTTGGGTAATATGCGTGCCGTTAACCGTGGCCAATACATCGGTGGATGCGGCCGCGGCCATGCCGGTGGCGCTGCATGCGGCTAAGCCTAGGGCTATCGCTGTGTATCGAAAATTCATGGAATATCCTTAGGTTGTGATTTAGAAAGTGGTGTTGGTTAAAGTTCCGCGGGCGTATACGCCTGGATGCTCAATGCATGGATTGCCTGCTTCAATTCTTCGCCCAACGCCGTGTAAATCATACGATGGCGTTGAATCAGTGTTTTTCCCGCGAAAGCGTCGGTCACGATCATGACATTAAAATGTCCGCCGCCCCCGCGTGCGCCTTCGTGTCCCGCGTGCTTGTGGCTTTCATCGACAATATCGAGACGTTGCGGGGCGAACGCGTCGTTCAGTTTAGTGCGAATTTGTGCGGTGCGCTGGTCGTTCATGGCAAGGTTTTTTTGAAGGGCTTGACCGTGACATTACGGTATACGCCGCCGCTCACGTAGGGGTCGGCGTCGGCCCAGTTCCGGGCTTCCGTCAGGCTGGGAAATTCTACAATCATTAGCGAGCCGCTGAAACCCGCCGGGCCGGGGTCGATATTGTCGATGGCGGGGAAGGGGCCTGCCAGCAACAAGCGGCCTTCGTTTTTCAGGGCTTCCAGGCGCGCGATGTGCGCGGGTCGCGCCTGTTGGCGGCGTTCCAAACTGTGCTCGTTGTCCTCGCCGATAATGGCATACCACATGACTTTATCCCTGGGGGTTGTTGCCGTTCGATTCCGGCTCGGCTTTGATATAACGGCTTAAAAACACGGCTTGCAGCAACACGAATGCCACGGTCAGGCCCATCATGCCGAATAATTTAAAGTTAACCCACGTGTCGGTATCGAAATTGTAGATGACATACAGATTGGCGCAGCCCAGCAACACAAAAAAAGCGATCCAGCTAAAGTTCACACGCATCCACACATGATGAGGCAAGCTGATGCTGGTCGCGAGCATGCGTTCGGCGAGATTTTTCTTGCCGATGAATTGGCTGCCTAGAAATGCGGCGGCGAACATCCAGTTGAGCACGGTGGGCTTCCACTTGATAAACATTTCATCTTTCAGATACAAGGTGGCACCGCCGAACACGATGATCAGCCCGAGGGTGATCCACTGCATGGTTTCGACGCGGTGATGTTTAAACCAACTGTACGTGACCTGACTGATCGACGCGGCGATGGCGACGGTGGTGGCGACGTAAATACCGGCGAATTTGTAAGCCGTGAAGAACAGCAGGATGGGGAAGAAATCGAACAAGAACTTCATGCTGTGATTTTTCTTTCGAGTGAGTTAACTTAAGCGCCCCTAGCAGCGCGGGAGGCGAAAATCTAACATATTTCCGTGCTGCGATGTTGGATAAAATTGAGAACAAAAGGTTCCTCGCAACACCATGCTGCGTTACCTCGAAATACATGTGCAAAATCCGCAGGCCCGCCTGATTCAGCAAGCCGTAGACGCGGTGCGCGACGGTGCCGTGCTGGTGTATCCGACCGATTCCGGTTACGCCCTGGGCTGCCATTTGGGCGACAAGGATGCGGTGGATCGCATCCGTGCGCTGCGCGAACTGGACGACAAGCATAATCTCACCCTGGTGTGCCGCGACCTGTCGGAAATTTCCACCTATGCCCAGGTTGATAACCAGGCTTATCGTTTGCTCAAATCGCTTACACCCGGCCCCTACACGTTTATTCTCGACGCCACGCGCGAAGTGCCGCGCCGATTGCAACATCCCAAACGTAAGACCATCGGCATCCGCGTGCCGGGTCATCCCATTGTCGATGCCTTGCTGGACGTGCTGGGCGAACCGCTGATCAGCACCACCCTGCAAATGCCCGGCGACGAGCAACCGCTGACCGATCCGCAGGAAATTAAAGAGCGCCTGCGCCATCATGTGAATGTCATTATTGACGGCGGTCCGGGTTCCGCGCAGCCGACCACGATTGTGGATCTCACCGGTCCGGTACCTGAGGTCCTGCGTAAGGGACGCGGCGACACGCACATGTTCGAGTGATTGCGCATGCGCGTGAATTGAGTATCATGATCCGCATGCTCGCACCGTCATACAATCTTGGGCGCAGTCAGCGCGGCTGCAGGCTGCGCTTGGTATTGACATTATTTGTGCTGTTCGCGCTCTGGCATGTATCACAGCACGGCGCGCGCGACGTTATCAACACCGATAACGGCAGTGATTGCCAGGTGTGCCGTCTGGCACATGCACCGGCTGACGGCGGGGTTCTCACCCTCACGGTGACCGCTGTATTCGTATTCGCGCAAGTCATCCCACCGGCACTCACGTTTTTCCCTCGCACTCCCACTTACGTTCCCTGGCTTGCCCGCGGTCCTCCATCCGCCTGAGTTTGTTTCCGTGCTTGTTTCCGTGCCGTGCGTGAGGTCAGGTTGCTTCGCGCGGCGTCCCCGGATTTCCGTTCGTGAAATTAAATTCAGGAGTGGTCATGATGAAAGCCCATTATGGAGCGGTAGTCAGTCTTGCGCTGTGCGCGACGCTGTCCGTCGCAGATGATAATCCGCAGTTAGAAAATCGCGTGCGTGCGCTCGAAGCGCGCGTGGAACAAACCCAGAAGCCCGTGGCGTCGGCGAATGCCTTTAATCCGGCCATCAGCATTACGCTCGGCGGCACCTACGGTCAGTTCAAACGCTCACCCGAGGAGTATGCCATTCCGGGCTTCGCGTTGGATGAAGAGGCGGGTCCCGGAACGCGCGGTTTGAGTCTGGGCGAATCCGAGTTAGGCATCAGCGCGAATGTCGATGATCTGTTTTTCGGTAACGTGATCGCATCCATCGCACCGGAAGGCGGTATGAATGTCGAAGAAGGCTATGTACAAACCACGGCCTTGCCGGGCGGCCTTAATGTCAAGTTCGGCCGGTTCTTTTCCGCGATTGGTTATCTCAACGAACAACACGCGCATGTGTGGGACTTCGTCGACGTGCCGTTGCCGTACCGCGCCATGTTGGGCAATCAATATAACGATGACGGGGTGCAACTGCGCTGGCTCGCACCCACCGAGCAATTTATCGAGCTTGGCACCGAAGGGTATCGCGGCGCGCATTTTCCGGCCGGAGGCGCCGCCAACCAGGGGCATGGAACGTATACCGTGTTCGTGCATACCGGCGGTGATGTCGGCGACAGTCACAGTTGGCGTGTCGGGCTTTCGCATCTGCGCGCGAAGGCCGCTGCCCGTTTAAGCGGCGACACGCCCGATGTGTTCACGGGCGACAGCCGCATCGGCATCGCCGATTTGGAATGGAAGTGGTCGCCGCACGGCAATGCGCGCGAAACCAATCTCAAGTTGCAAATGGAGTTGTTGCATCGCCGTGAGCGCGGCACGGTCAACACGGTGAATTACGCCGGCACACAGACCGGCGGCTACCTGCAGGCGGTTTACCAATTCATGCCGCGCTGGCGCGTGGGGGTGCGCCACGACCGCGTGCGTGCCAGCGACCCCGGTGTGGATTTTTCTGACACCGCGCTCGATCCAAACGGCATCTCGCCCCACCGCTCCAGCGCGATGCTCGATTTCTCCAACAGCGAGTTCAGCCGCTTTCGCTTGCAGTTCAACCATGACAATTCGCAACAGCGTGCCGACCGGCAGTGGTATCTGCAATAC
>CAZHHW010000013.1:4399-46557 GCA_964532385.1 uncultured Gammaproteobacteria bacterium
CCGTTTAGCGTCGGTGGAACCGACGCCGCCAAGGATTTATTCGGCCTTTACGACGATAGCGTGGCGCGCTTGTTGAAGGCCTGCAAATGAATCTCGACGGCTTGAGTTGGAGCATTCTTGGCCCGGCTTTTCTTGCCGGTCTGCTGGTGGTCGCGACCCACGTGCCACTCGGGCGGCAGGTATTGACACGCGGGATCGTATTCATCGACCTGGCGATTGCGCAAATCGCCGGGCTGGGCGTCATCGCGGCGCACACCTTCGAATGGCAAGGGCAGGGCTGGGCGATCCAGGTTGCCGCGGTCGGCGCCGCATTGCTTGGGGCGCTGTTATTGACATGGACGGATAAACACTGGCCGAAGATTCAGGAGGCGCTTATCGGCGTGTTGTTCGTGCTGGCGGCCTCGGCCGGTATTTTACTGCTCACCAATAACGCACACGGCGGCGAGCATTTGAAAGATTTGCTGGTGGGACAAATCCTGTGGGTGACTCCGCGCGATTTGCTGCCGGTCGCGGCGCTGTACGCCGTGGTACTTGCGGTCTGGTTCAAATTCGGCGCACGGCTGGGACACTTAGGTTTCTATATGCTGTTTGCCGTGACCGTCACCGCCTCCGTGCAACTGGTCGGGGTTTATCTGGTGTTCGCAACCCTGATCGTCCCGGCACTGGCGGTACGTAACTACTCTGAAAAATCGCGGCTGGCGGCCGGCTATGGGGTGGGCATCGGCGGTTATGTCACCGGCTTGATCGCATCGGCCATGTTCGATTTACCCAGCGGCGCGGTGATTGTGTGGACTTTGGCGGCGCTGGCGATAGTCACCGCCGGGTGTTCACCGCTGGCGCAGGCGGACAGGTGACTTGGTGCGGTAACCCACATTGCGCGAATGCCCGGCGCGTCTATACTCAATATTGACGCTGCAGTTCATGCTGAACGGCAGTGCTGTTGATGGGTAAAAACTATGTGAGGATTTTTAAATGAGTCAAGGTACTGTGAAGTGGTTTAACGAAGCGAAGGGTTTTGGTTTTATTCAGCCTAAGGATGGTAGCGAGGATGTCTTCGTGCATTTCTCCGCGATCAAAGGCGAAGGATTTAAAACCCTGGCCGAAGGCCAGGCAGTCGAGTTTAAAGTTGAACGCGGCCCCAAAGGATTGACGGCCACAGAAGTCACTGCATCCGCATAATCTCAATTAGAGTCATACTGCTATGAATTAGACCCCGCTTAATCGCGGGGTCTTTTTTGGTATTTTTACTGCGTCGCCGGGCAACGGCGGCGGACAGGTGAGCCGGTAGGATTTTGCCGAGTTCCACCAGATGTTGAATTCCTTGCCCGGCATCGGGCGGCTGATGAGATAACCCTGCGCAGAATCGCACCCCAGAATTTCCAGCAAATTGAGCATCTCCTGATTTTCCACGCCTTCGGCCACAATACGCATGCCCAGGTTGTGGGCCAGATCGATGGTCGAGCGCACGATCACGGCGTCATTGTCGTCGGTCAACATGTCCAGCACGAACGATTTATCGATTTTCAATTCGCCGATCGGCAATTGCTTGAGATACGCCAGTGACGAAAAACCGGTGCCAAAGTCGTCGACGGAAAGATGGATGCCCATCGCATCCAGTTGAGTCAATACCTGGATCGCTTTTTTCGGGTCGGACATCATGGCGCTCTCGGTAACTTCCAGAACCAGATGGCGTGTGGTCAACGTGTGCTGCTCAAACCAGCCCTTGATCCAGTCGGCCAGACTGCTGTCCTGCAGACAATAAGCCGACAGATTGACTGCGACATGGATGTCAATACCCATGGTTTTCCATGCGGCGCATTGTTGCAAAGCGGTGTCCAGAACCCAGCGCGTGAGCGGGCTGATCAGGCCGGTTTGCTCGGCCAATGGAATGATTTGGTCGGGGGGCACGCGTCCATGCCGGGGATGGTTCCAACGCAGCAATGCCTCCACGCCGGTGACGGCGCCGGTGGCAATTTCAATCTTGGGCTGGTAATGCAATTCCAGTTCATTGCGCGCCAGCGCTTCGCGCAAATCGCCGGTGAGTTCGAGGCGTTTAACACTGTGTTGATCGCTTTCCGCCGAATACAACGCCTGTCCGGTCTTGGTGCGCTTGGCAACATACATCGCCACATCGGCACGCTGCAGCAAGGTTTGCGGGGTATCGCCATGTTCCGGGTAAATCGCAATGCCGATGCTGACGCCGACCAGCAACTGATGCGCATCGACGGTAATGGATTGTTCGAGCGCTTGCAGAATACGCGTTGCGACATACCGCGCGACGTCGAAATCGGATTCGGGCAGCAGGATGCAGAATTCATCGCCGCCCAGACGCGCGATGGTATCGGTTTCGCGCAAGGTATCGAGCAGACGCGCGCCGACTTCCATCAACAGGCGGTCGCCGGTGTCGTGACCGAGGGTGTCGTTCACTTCCTTGAAACGGTCAAGATCCAGCATTAATAACGCCAGCGGCTGGTTTTTGCGTTTGGCGATGACGATGGTGTGTTGCAGGCGATCCAACAATAGGCTGCGGTTGGGCAAGCCGGTGAGCGCATCGTGCAGCGCCTGGTGTTCCAGTACGATTTGCCGGGCCTGCACTTTTTTGCGCATCTGCGCGAACGCATCGAGCAAGTCCTGGGTTTCGATCGTGGTTGCCTGCGGCAGGTCGATGTGCTCGAGCCCCTTGGCTTCGGCATTCAACGCGTGCGAGATGCGCGACAGCGGCCGCAACATCGCGCGGTTCATGCTGACGAAGCCCACAACGATAAAGATCACACCCAGGCTTGCTGCGATCCATAGAATGCGGGTTTGTGCTTGCGCGGTTTGGGTTAAAGCTTGTACGTCATGATCGGCGTGGTTTTCAACCGCAAGTTCCACCGCGATGACGGCATCCCATAAGACGGAGAACAAGGGTTCGACAGTTTCTTTCATTTGCTTGACGTCGGTGCGCCAGGCGCCGGAAGCATGCAGGCGTTTTACTTCCTTGAAACCCAGCATCCAGCGCTGTGCAAGGCTTGACATTTGTTGCAGCGCATCCTCGGTTTGCAAACCCAATTCACCCTGCTGCTGCATGCGACGCAGGATGGTGAGCTGATGATTGAGCGCGGCAGATAACAATTCCACGTCCTGCTCCTGCGTAAGCAGGCTTTGTTCGGCGAATGAACCGACGCGGTTGGCGAGATACATGCGGAAATTCGACACCATTTGTGTCCACAAATGACGTGCCTGCACCAGCACCTGATACACCGGCGCGTGATTAACATCGCTGCGCTCGATTTCAATCTCATTCAGGGCGAGCGCCACAGCGGTATAAAATTCATTATTAATCGGCAATAGGTTGCGCTGCGCCACAGCCATCGCCGGGTATTGTTCATGCGCATTTAAGCGCGTAAGGATGATGGCCTTACTGGCATCGTTTAAACGGATGATGGCCGCTTCCAGAGTTGCGATGGCAGCGCGGTCTTCCTCTGAAAAAAATTCCGGGTGGTGGGTCAGTGCGGTAATATTTTCTTGCGCGCGTTGGATCGAGGTGGTGATGCGATCCCGATGTTGTGGATGGTAGGGGTCGAGCAGGAATGCCGCTAAAGATTCACGCGCATCCCATAGCGCATTCCGGGTGTAACGGCTATAGGTCAGTAATTGATTGCGAATTTCAATATTTGCGGCGGCCTCATTGCTTAATAACGTTACATTAAAATGTGCAATCGCCGCCCCGGTCACGATAATCAACGCAAGCAGCGTCGACACCCAGGCATAACGGTGCCGCAGGCTGTGCAGTATTTTTGGCCGCAAAGGGTTGAACGCGCGGGTAATCCCTTGTTGCCAACGGCTTACAAGTCGGAACATATAAGGTTATCGGCTCAATTCACGCGAGGTTAATTGATGTTTGAGAACCTTTTTTCGCTTCGTGCCGCTATAGAATTCAGGATCAAAACACGGGAGATGAACTGACGTGGCTGCGCAAACTTCGATCGGACAATACTTGCTGCAACAACTCGCACAGGCCGGTGTCAGGCACATGTTCGGCGTGCCCGGCGACTACGTGCTGCGCTTTTACGATTTGCTGGTGCATAGCGAAATTCAACACATCGGCACCACGCGCGAAGATACCGCCGCGTTTGCCGCCGACGGCTATGCGCGTTGCAACGGCATGGGTGCGCTGGCGGTGACTTATGGAGTGGGCGCATTGAGCGTGGTCAATGCGGTCGCCGGAGCGTATGCCGAATCGTCGCCGGTGGTGGTCATCAGCGGCGCGCCCGGAGTGCGCGAGCAGCGTTCCGATCCGTTGATTCATCATCGCTTCGGCCCGTTTAATTTCCAGCGTGAAATTTTTGAACGCATTACCTGCGCGGCGGTGGTGCTGGATGACCCGTTGATTGCATTCCGGCAAATTGACCGCGCGCTGGCCACGGCATGGCGCGAGAGCAAACCGGTGTACATTGAAATTCCGCGCGATTGCGTTGATGCCATCGGTTTTCAATTACCGGCCGAGGAAAGCCACGCACGCGCCAGCGATCCGCATGCATTGAAAGAAGCCGTCGAGGAAACCGTGCAACTGCTGGCGGCAGCGCGCGCACCGGCGGTGCTGGCGGGAGTCGAAATGCATCGTCACGGTTTGCAAGATGCATTGATGCATTTTGTGCAATGCGCCAATGTGCCGGTCGCCGCCACGCTCACCGGCAAATCCGTGATTGGCGAACGCCACCCGCATTACCTAGGCGTGTACGAAGGTGCGATGGGTTCGCAAACCGCGAAAGACGTGATCGAAAGCGCGGACTTGTTATTGATGCTGGGCGTGAAGCTCAACGACGTCGACCTGGGAATTTACACCGCGAATCTGAATGCCAATGCGGCCGTGCGCGCCAGCTACGATGAAGTCGTGATCCGCCACCATCGTTTCCGGCAGGTGTATCTGCCGGATTTCGTCGCTGCCTTGTCGAATGCCGTGACCTGCCGCATCGGTCCGGCGATTACGCGCAACGAAGGCCCGAGCGCGCCGGAATTTCCGCGCGCCGATCAAGCCATGACGGTGAGCCGCCTGATCGGCCGTTTGAACGAGGGGTTGGGTGCAGACATGACGGTGGTCAGCGACGTGGGTGATTGCCTGTTCGCCGCCGTGGAATTACGCGTGCATCAGGCCACGCAATTCCTGGCCTCGGCGTTTTATACCAGCATGGGCTTCGCCACGCCCGCCGCATTGGGCGCGCAAGTTGCGCGTCCGGGCTGCCGTGCGCTGATTTTGGTGGGTGACGGCGCGTTTCAGATGACCGGCACCGAATTGTCGACCGCCGCGCGCCTGAAACTCAATCCCATCGTCATCGTGTTCAACAACAAAGGTTACAGCACCGAGAGATATATTCTGGAAGGGCCGTTCAATAACATCGCGTCCTGGCGCTTCGATAAGCTGGGCGAAGTAATGGGGCCGATGGACGGTTACGACATCCACAACGAAGAACAATTCGAAGCCGCATGGAAAAGCGCCGTCGCCGCCACCGGCCGCCCCAGCATCCTCAATGTGCACTTACGTCCGGACGATCCATCTCCGGCGCTGCGGCGACTCGCGGAACACCTGAGCGATATCGTGGCGGGGTAACTACGGCGCATGCCAGTTCTGCGATTTTAGGGTTGCATGACACTGTGGCAGTCTGAGCAGAAAGGCTGGATTATTTGAGTGTGATCTACTTTCGGTACATGCCACGTATCGATTGTGTGGCATGCAGCGCATTTATCCGTCGTGCGCGCATGAGCGGTGGTGGTGTTATGGCAGTTAGCGCACGTTCCGACGGCTTGAACGTGATCCATTTTCGGCAACCAAGCGCCGAGAGTATGACAAGCGGCACATAGGTCCGTGGTCATGATGTGAGTTGCGGATTTCCCGCGCGCTTGGTTCCCGTCGTGACAATTAATACAACCCAGCGATAATTCATATTGGATATGCGGCAAATTCGCGAGATGCTCGGCGAGATGTTCAATGTCGCGCGCACTGAGACTCTCTTGCAACGTTTGCATAACGTTCACGGATTGAATCGCACTGGCAATTTCTATGTTGGTCTTTCCGCGAATATTGGCAGCGCTGTCGCCGGTGCCTTCGCTGCCGTGACATGCCGCGCACCACTGTGCATACATCGCACGGCCATAATCGGTGCCAGTCATGACAGTAATCGCAAGGAGCTTGCCGGTTAACGTTTGCGCGGCGGAATCCTTGATGGTGAATTGCACGGTGTACTCACCCAGCTCCATGCTGGTGGGTGCCCATGCAAATTTTCCGGTGTTGGTATCGAAGGCCGCAGGGTGTGTTTGCGCATAAGGATTTTTGCCGGGGCCGATGCCCCCGTCACTGGTATAAACCAGCGCATTGCCGCTGTTATCTGGTGCCGGCAGGGTCAAGTTGTAAATATCGCCCGCCGCGATTTCTATCTCATCGAGGTGATCTAATATCGATGTCGTGTCATTCGACGTATTCGAATTTTGCTCGCATGCAATAAGCGCCAAGCCCAGCGCGATCATCATGAACGTTTTCATTCTCCCCCCAACTAAAAGAATTGCCATCAATGGCGGCGGTCATCATAACACCGGCTATTGCTGCGCTGTATTCGAAAAATTTAGTCGCGCATTGTCTTTCTCACAGCTAATTAAATCGGCTTAAGAATTTCGCCTGTTATAATCCGCCATGCTCGACGTCCTTTTGCCAATGGCTTTTCTCATCGTGTGCGGCGTGGTTTGGCGGGTGACCAAACCGGGCGGGCTCGATGTGGATCAAATACGTCAAGCCCTGACCGGCTTGGTGTATTACCTGCTCTTGCCCGCGCTGGTATTGAATGTGGTGTGGCAAACGCCTTTGTCGATGGATACGCCGCGCGTGGCCTTATCGGCGGCGAGTGGTGTGATCGGCGGTTTGTTACTGAGCTGGGCGATCTGCCGTAAGTTGCGAATGCCGGAAAAAATCATCGGCGCGGTGATGCTCGCGGCGGCTTTTCCGAATGCGACTTATCTTGGCTTGCCGGTGCTGGAAGCGGTGCTGGGACCGCCCGGCCGCAGCGTAGCGATCCAGTACGATCTGTTTGCCTGTACGCCGCTGTTACTCACGGTCGGCATGTCGGTGGCGCAGTACTACGGCGGGCAAACCACGCCGGTTCATCCTGGCTTGGCCATTTTAAAAACACCGCCGTTGCTCGCCGCGATTTTTGCGCTGGCCGTTAACCTCGCCGGTGTGCCGTTACCCGTCGTCATTCACGATTGGCTGGGTTTGATGGGCGGTGCCGTGTCGCCGTTGATGTTGATCGCGTTGGGTTTGAGTTTGCGTTGGGATACGTTGCGCTTCGCCTATGCGTGGCCGATCCTGATCGTGGCAGTCATTCAACTGGCCTTGATGCCGGTGTGGGTGTGGTTGGCGGCGCAATTGTTCGGTCTGTCCGGCAACACGCTGGCCGGTGTGGTGCTGGAGGCGGCCATGCCCAGCATGGTGCTGGGTGTTGTCATTTGTGACCGCTACAAGCTGGATACCGGTTTATATGCCGCCGCGGTCACGGCGACCACGGCATTGAGTTTCGTGACATTGCCGTTATGGTTCAATCTGCTGAGCTGACAGGACAGTCGAAGAGATTTTCAGGATAGTTTGCTTGGTTTTGGGCGGCAGTGGGCGTTAAATGTTAGGCGGGATTGTTATACATTGGAAATGTCATGTCTCGGCACACTGCGATAGTATCTGACAAGTGATTACATTAAACCGCATAATTGTCGATCGATCACCACAGTTTATCGTGATCGCACTGATCGTAATTATTTCGTATCGTTTGGCAACACTCTCATGGACTATTTTTCCTGCGCCGGAGCCGGATATCCTGCCCCCTGTGAGTGAGGCCTCGCAGGAAAGCCCTGTGTTACAAGCCCCTAGCCGCAATCTTGCCGAGCTCAATTTATTTGGCCGCGCCGAACTACCGGGCACGGTTGTAGAAGTCGAGCAACCACCTGTGCTTCAAGTGCACCTGAACTTAACGCTGTCTGGCGTATTTGTGTCGTCGACACCCGGGCAGGGCATGGCAATTATCATCGATCCCTCTGGAAATGATGCTTTTTACAGCGTCGGCATGATGATCCCGGGCGGGGCGGTGCTTGCAGAGGTACACGACGGCTATGTTCTGTTGCGTTCCGAGGGCCGTCTCGAAAAATTGATTTTGCCGCAAGATCCGGATCTGGCCGGCATTTCATTTGACGCCGAAGCGGGGGGGGCGTCCGGCCGCATTGCGCCTTCCGCACTTGGTTATCGTCCGCCCCCAGCGGTGCTTGTTCGTCCCGATACGAGAACCAATGGTGCAATTTTGCGCGATATGCGTCAAACACTTGCCGAAGATCCAGCGCGCGTACTGGATAACATGCGGCTCGATCCCGTGCGGGATGGCGACCATCTGGTGGGGTATCGGCTCAATCCGGCGCGCGATCGCCAATTGTTATCGCGCTTTGGTTTGGTGCCGGGCGACATTATTACCTCGATCAACGGTATTTCGCTCAATAGCATCGATAAGGGCGCCGAAATTGTGAAAGTGCTGTCCGGCTCGGCTCAGTTGAATCTGAGTGTGATGCGTAACGGTGTAACGCAAAATTTCTCTTTCAAAATCGATTGATACCCCCGCCTGATTCCATGCGGATAAATCCAAGTATTTACATTTAAAATCATTTCCAGCTTTTCTTCGCCGTTAAACGTCAATATCCGCTTCCATAGATGGGTAGAACACCCCATATGCACATGGGCAACCGAGCCCATGTTGCGAATTTATAATTCTGCTTATTGTTCCAAAGGAACTTAAAAAACCTTAATCCAACGCAGAGCGATGGGTTTTCGGTAGCTTTCGGCCTCCTTCTGCTGCGGATACATGCTTGGGTATGAGGTAATGACAATGATGCAGGAATTTTTAGCGACGTTATTGCGATGTGAAAATTCACAGGGACGAAAAGCAAATCGAACCGGCGCGCAGTTAGGGAAGAATTTATGTGCAACTGCGGATTGTAAAATTGTCATGGCCGCAGTGTTCTTGTGCGCTTTGTGGGGCGGATCGGTTGCAGCGCAGGATTTGCATATTGCAGTCGTAGACCAGAACGGAGCGCCGTTATCCAGTGGCTTCCGCTGGTTGGTCGAAGAAGACGCGACCAAGACAGTCGATTTAGATCAAGCCGCGATACCGGGTCAGAATCTATCGCTGAGTTTTCATACCAGTTACATGCCGGTTGTTGCGAAAGGCGATGAGGCAATTCCCACCGTTACACTCCATGCTGAAAAACGCTATTTCGTTTCTGTGTTGCCCAAAGACGGTTATGCAATTGCCGGCGTCCCAATCACGCCAGGTCAGACGAATGTCACGATTACGGTGAATAAACTGCCGCTTCCTACGGCGCAGATCTCGATATTTGTTTTCGAAGACAAAAAACCGATCAACAACCAAGCCGACCTTCCGGAAGAGTCCGGTTTGGCGAATTTCCAGGTTCAATTATTCGAAGCGGGCGGTACTTACGGTGCTTCCGGCGGCCAGGTTACCCAAGACGCGTTCGGCAATCCGCTGGGCACAACCTACGACGCCGCGGGCAGCCCCCTCGTTATTGGCAACAACCAGCTGATGACCGACGTGAACGGTGTGAAGCTGATTAAAAACCTGGCACCTGGAAAATACACTATTTATGTCAGCCCGCCAGTTGGCGCTGACTGGCATCAGACTTCCACCATCGAAGGAACCAAAGGTATCGACGCGTGGGCGAAGGCGAATGAGCCTTCGTATTTCCAGGAATTTGGGCCACCGGGTCATCACGTTGAAATCGGCTTCGTGCATACGATCAAAAATACCAGTGTGCTAAACGGTACCAGCAGTATCACCGGCCGCGTTGTGAATCTGCACCACTCACGTCCGCCGGAATTCACCTTCTACGATGGCGATCCAGTACGCAATTGTTGGGTTGGCTTGAATGAAATCCCAGCTGCGGGCGGTGATGGAATCTTCACGGCACCGTGTAATGCCGATGGCACATTTACGATACCCAGCGTCAGGGGCGGGACGGCGGCCAGTCCTAGAAAGTACCAGATGGTCGTTTGGGATGAACCGCTGGATCTGATTTTCGCAACCCTCGATGTCTCGGTGGTCGAAGGCAGCGTGGTGAATTTATTGGATGTGCCGGTGCGCAGCTGGTACGGCAAAATGCAACATCGTGTGTTCTTTGACAGCAACAGCAATGGTTTCCCCGATACCAGCGAGGTCGGGATTCCGAATCAAGCGATTAATCTGCGTTTCCGCGATGGTTCGATATACCAAAGCGCAGTGACTGATACGCAAGGCAACGTCACCTTCAACGAAGTATTTCCATTCTTCAATTGGTTTATTGCCGAGGTTGACTTCGCACGCTTTAAAGCCACCGGTGCGACCATCGTGGCGGACGCAGGTGGTGCGATTCCCCCCGATCAGGGTTGGATCGTGCCTTCGCTCAACACATTGAATCCGCAATCGCAATCCGCAACCGACGGAGCTCCCTTTGAAGGTGCGCCCTACCGTACGGAAACAGGCCCGGTGCTGCTTGAGGGCTACCAAGTGTTTCTTGGTCAGACCAATCGTATCGAGTGGGGTAAGACGACGTATGCTCCCGGCCAAAACGGCGGGATCAGCGGCATTGTGCATTACGCAACTACGCGTGCAGAAGACGATCCGCGCTATGCGGCGGCCGACAACTGGGAGCCCGGTATTCCGCGTGTGCAGATCAATCTGTACAAAGATTTCGATAATAACGGAGTGATCGACGACACCGACGGCGACGGTGTAGTGATGCTGGCCGACGTGGACAACTATCCGTTGGGCTGGAGTGAAGGCGGTAGCAAGGGTGCCGAGGATATCGATCGCGACGCTAATGGCAGCTTCGACCTGCACGATGCGGTGCAATTTGCCGCGACCGATAGTTGGGACGACAGTCTCCCGAGTGGTTGCCGTGGCGAAGTCTATGTCACACCCAGCGGCCAACCCACGGATTGCTACGACGGGTTGCGCAACTTCAACCAAGTGCGCCCGGCGGTATTCGACGGCGGCTACGCATTTGGCGGCGGCGCAGGTGATGCCGAGCTGCCGGTCGGCACCTACATTGTTGAAGCGGTTACACCGCCCGGTTACGAGCATGTGAAGGAAGAGGACAAGAACGTCGACTTCGGCGACTCCTACACACCCAGCCCGTTGGCGCTGCCCGTGCCGTGCGTGGGCGAGCAGCATGTACTGCCGGCGACTTTGACGCTGTTCCCAGGCCAGATCGCAACACCTTTCTATGATGCCGCCCATCCGACCGCCACCCGGCCCTTGTGCGATCGCAAACAAGTGAAGCTGACGCAGGCTCAAAACGCCGCTGCGGACTTCTTTATGTTTACCGAAGTTCCGGTGGCTGCGCACATCACAGGGTTCATGCTTGACGATTTGGCCAACGAATTCGATTCCAACGCACCGACGTTCGGCGAGAAGTATGCACCGCCCTTCCTGCCGGTTTCGATTCGTGACTGGACCGGTCGCGAAATCCAACGCGTGTACTCCGACCAGTGGGGGACCTATAACGCGCTGGTGCCGTCAAGTTATTCGGTGAACGTGCCCATGCCTTCAGGCGTGTCGCCGAACATGCTGACGACGTGCATGAATTCGCCGGGCCCCATCAAGGATCCGGTGACCGGAAACATGGTGATCGACCCGCA
Source organism: uncultured Gammaproteobacteria bacterium (assembly GCA_964532385.1). Lineage (GTDB taxonomy): Bacteria > Pseudomonadota > Gammaproteobacteria > SG8-11 > SG8-11 > UBA6921. The sequence continues at coordinate 16,098 of CAZHHW010000013.1, forward strand.
CTTCAACCGGAAGTACAGCCAGTTCTGCTACACCTTCCAGTATCTGCCGGGTAAAACCACGTATCTGGATACGCCGGTATTGCCGATCGCAGCTTACGCAGGTGCGAATCAGTACCCGGTGGATTGCGAGTTCGCCGATGCGACGCCTGTGATCTATAGCGTGGATAACGCGGGCAATGGTCCGTGGGTGAAGGCGCCCAACAACAATAACACTGCGAATGCCAACAACCCCGGCAATTGGCCCGTAATCCAATTGATCTCGGTGGGACAGGTTGAAGTCGCCAATCCCTTGTACGACGGCACAACAGCTACCGCACCGAACATCGTGCGCGACTACGGATTTGGCAATACCAAGGGCACCATCACGATCGGCAGTATGGCGATCAATCCGGCGTACATTATTTCTTGGACCGACGCCATGATCATCACGCGGGTTCCGCCGCGCCAGAATATAGCCTTGCCGCTCAACTCAACGAGCAACCCCGCGTTCGCCACAGGACAGTTGATGGTGACACGTGGTGACAATAATCGTATGACCGAAACAGGTGTAACGCTGGCCATAGGCGGCGGTGCGCCGATCATTGTGCATGCGGGTGAATCCATCCAGGCTGCGATCGACGCGAATTCGACACCTACCAGCGCACTGATTACGGTGGCCCCGGGCACCTATGAAGAGCTGCTGATCATGCACAAAGGGGTGCAATTGCAAGGTTGGGGTGCCGCATCTACGGTGATTAACGCCAGCAAGGTTCCGGCTGAAAAGTTGCAGAAATGGCGCGATGACATCAAGCGGCTTGATGCGCAGGGGAAAATTGGCCGCTTGGCGGGGCAAACGCAGGGCTTCGATCTATCGAATAACGAGCCGCTGATGTTCCTGTCGGAAGAAGGTGCCGGCATCTTCGTAGTGCCGGTTGCGAATGCATTCCCGACGGGCGCCGGCGCAAATGTTCACGCCCGCATCGATGGCTTCACCATCACCGGGGGCGATATCGGCGGGGGCATCATGGTGAACGGCAATGCGCGGCGTCTTGAAATCAGCAATAACCGCATTATCAGCAATCAAGGGACGTTCGGCGGCGGTATCCGCGTCGGTCACCCGGACCTCATTGCTAACGGTGCGTATGTAGATGCTGCCAACGATAATCTGGACATTCACCATAACCATGTGACCCAGAATGGTTCGATGGAAGGCGCGGGTGCTGGTATTGCGCTGTACACCGGTACCCAAGCTTACAAGGTAACGCGTAACTACGTCTGCGGTAACTACGCCATGGGTAATGGCGGCGGTATCGGTCATCAGGGCAGAAGCCTGGGCAACAACGCGAACATTAACCTCATTGCCGACAACAAGGTGTTGTTCAACCAATCCTTTAACCAGGGCGTCGCGGTATCGGGCGGCGGTATCTATGTGGGTGGACTGCCGGCAGTGACCCCCGGCGCGCTAAGCGAGGGGGCAGGTAATGTCACTATCGAGCGCAACCTGATCCAGGGTAACCAGGCCGGCGCGGGTGACGGCGGGGGTATCCGTCTTGAATATGTAAACGGTACCGATGTGAGCAGCGCTCGCACCAACCCGAATTCTTGGTTCAGCGTCAACATCCTCAACAACCTGATTGTCGACAACATGGCGGGTTTGGCGGGGGGCGGTATCTCAATTCAGGATGCGCTCAAGGTCAACGTCTATCACACCACGGTTGCCAATAACGACAGCACCGGCACGGCGGGCGAAGCGTTCGAAGCGGGTAGTCCGAACCAATCGACCGCGCAACCGGCGGGAATTGTGTCACGCACGTTGAGCACCGGGTTATACAGCGCCATCTGCAGCAATGCGGGATGCACGGGAGCCGGCAACAACAACGCACGCCCGTACAAGCTGCTTTACTCCAAGCCATCGCTGGTCAACGACATCGTGTGGAATAACCGTTCGTTCTACTGGCGAATCGATCCGCTGGATGCAGCCCTCTTTGGTTTGGTTCCGAATCCCTCGCAGCCGATTTGGAATCTGGCGGTGATGGGTGCGGCGGGCTCGTTGACCGCAACCAACAGTCTGGTGGGTATCGATCCGCGCTTTGTGGCGCCGTATCTGAATGCCGGCGCCGGCGAAACGATCGTGCAGCCGGTATTGACCACATCGATCGCCACGCAGCCGGCGTTTGACGAGGGCGGTAACTTCATCGATGTGCGCTTTGGTCCACTCTACCCGACTGGCAATTACCACCTCCAGGCTACGTCGCCGGCGCGCGGTATCGGTGCAATCACCACGGGTGTAACAGTGGATTACGACGGTCAGGCACGCCCAAACCCTGTGGGTTCGTTGCCGGATGCCGGTGCGGATGAAGTGCCCTAAGGGTATTAACGGCAAAGTTGGTTGAAACGCACCGGGTATTGGTCCCGGTGCGCAACCCGAATAAGGGAGAGGATCATGAAAACTCAGTTGCGTAACAATGCCAGCTCGCTGGTCTTGATGATCGGTGCCATGTTCGCGGCACAAGCGCATGGCGCGGTATTTGTGCAATGTCCCAACGTTCCCAATGCTGTCTGCAAACATCTTGCCGCCGGTGACGGTTTCGCAACCATGGCGGATGGAAAAGTTCTGTATACCTTCGGCTTCTCGGAGCTGACGCCTGCGGACGCCGCGAACGAGGTGATGACCGTAGGCAGCCTCGCCGCCAATATTCCTGGCCCGACAATTAACGTGAAGGAAGGCGACCAGTTTTATCTTTCATTGAGCAACGTCGGCATGGTGATGCGCCCGGATTTGTTCGACGCGCATACCGTGCACTTCCATGGTTTTCCGAACGCCGCGCCGGTGTTCGACGGCGAGCCCGAGTCGACTTTCGGCATCAACATGGGGTCCACCTTGACATATTTCTATAATGTGGTGGAGCCCGGCACCTTCCTGTACCACTGCCACGTTGAGGCGGCCGAGCACATGCAGATGGGTATGCTTGGCAATTTGTATGTTGACCCGAAGCAAAACGGCACCTCCTATACCTTTCAAGGTAAGTCCTACAACAAATTCGTCTACAACGACGGCGATGGTTCCACCGGTTACGACGTCGCTTATCCAATCCAGCTCAGCTCCATGGATTCCGCGTTCCACGATTTGCATGTCGGGGTTCAACCGCTGCCGTTCGCGGACATGAAAGACAACTACACGATGCTCAACGGGCGCGGTTATCCGGACACGGTAAATCCGTTGAATCTGGCGCCGTCACTCGACGATGAGGGCGTTGAGCGCAAGGTCTCGCAGAAAATCCCATCGCTGGTCACTGCCGCACAAAATCAGCGCATTTTGCTGCGCATCTCCAATGTCAGCATTACTGAATATTTCACGCTGACGGCACTGGGATTGCCGATGAAGGTGGTCGGATCGGGTGCGCATATTCTGCGCGGGCCGAGCGGCAAGGATCTTTCCTACAACACCGCTTCGGTGACTTTAGGGGGAGGCGAAACTGCGGACGTCATGATCGATACGACGGGTGTGCCGACCGGTACATATTTCCTCTATACGACGAACCTGAACTACCTCAGCAACGGCAACGAGGATTTCGGCGGAATGATGACCGAAATTGTTATTCAGTAACCGCATCACTCTGGATTGATTGAGGAGTAGGACTATGAAATTACTTGAAAACACATCACGGGGATTTCTGCTGACAGCGTCAGTATCGCTTGCGTGCCTAGGTATGCAAAGCGCGCTGGCGGTTGTGGATGGTGTGCAAGGCCCTACGTTTAATCTCACCGCCAAGGCGGACTACCTCACACTTGGCGACGGCTCTTCGATGCTGGCCTGGGGTTATGCCAATAGCGCAACCGGGCAAATGCAATATCCGGGCGTGACCATGATCGTGAACCAAGGCGACACCGTGACGGTAAATCTGAAAAACAGTTTGCCGAAGCCGGTATCGATGGTGTTCCCAGGGCAGCAGGGGGTTAATGCCAGTGGCGGTGCTGCCGGATTGCTTACCCGCGAAGCACCCGCCGATAACGGTGCCACCACGGTGACTTACACCTTCACCGCAACGCAGGCTGGAACCTACCTCTACTACAGCGGCACGCACACGGATTTGCAGACCGAAATGGGTTTGGTGGGCGCGTTGATTGTGCGTCCGTCCGGAGGCGGCAAGCGCGCCTACGCGCATGCCGACACTGCGTTTGATCACGAATACCTGTTTCTTACTACGGAGGCAGATCCAGTTATTCATGCGATGGTCGAAGCGGGTCAATACGACCAAGTCGATATGAGTAGTTATCATCCGGTGTTGTGGTTTTTCAACGGCCGTAACGGCCCGGACACCATGGCGGGAGTAAACATTCCCTGGATGCCGACGCAGCCCTATAACTGCCTGCCGCGCATGCATCCGGGTGAGAAGTTACTGATGCGAGTCGTCAACGCGGGCCGCGACCTGCATCCATTCCATCATCACGGTAATAACGCGCTGATGATCGCGAAGGACGGGCGGGTGTTGGAGAGCACGCCCGGTGCCGGTCCCGATCTTGCGGCTTCGGATTTCACTGTACGTACCATTCCCGGCGAGACCGCCGATCTGATTTTTGAATGGACCGGCAAAGGATTGGGTTGGGATATGTATGGCCACAAAGCTGGCGATGCGTTGCAACCTAACGAATACGCTGCGGATCATGCCAAGCCGTTTCCCGTCATCCTCCCCAATACGATGGATTTGACAGTCGGCGGCTCGTATAGCGGCGGTCCGTATCTCGGCACATTTGGGGTTTTGCCACCCGGCCAGGGGGGATTTAATCCCACCGCCGGATACTTCTTCATGTGGCACTCCCATACCGAACGCGAGCTTACCAACAACGATATCTTTCCAGGCGGAATGATGACGATGCTGATCATCGAGCCTTGGAATGTAGCCATCCCATAAGCGCCGCGCGTGAGGACAGAATCATGAAACCCATGTTGTTCGAAAAGAAAACCATCGTTCATGCCGGAATGCTGATGGCGTGCGCATTATTCGCAACTTCCGCGTTCGGCGCGAATGTCTACCTGCGCGCCGATACCACCACGCTAACCATGCCGGACGGGAATGTGGTCACGATGTGGGGTTTTGCACCGACTGATGCTTCAGGCATGGGCGGCACTGTTTCCGTCCCAGGACCCGCGCTCAACGTTCCGGCGGGGGACACCGTGCTCAATGTGACGGTGTTCAATGCGCTCCCCGAAGCGGTGTCGCTGATCATCCCAGGTCAAATCACCGCGCTGACGCCGTCTAAATTCATCGATGCACAAGGCCGCGCACGCGTGCGCTCGTTCACGCAGGAAACGGCCAGCGGGGCTGCGCAAGTTTATTCCTGGAGCAACCTGCAACCTGGCACCTACCTTTATCAAAGCGGCACGCATCCGGCCGTGCAAGTACAAATGGGATTGTATGGCAGTGTGGTTCACGATGCCGCGGTGGGCGCCGCCTACCCCGGCATTGCCTATAACACTGCGGTTACTTTGCTCTATAGCGAAATCGACCCCGCACTGCACGCGGCGGTGGCGGATGGAACGTATGGTACGGAGACGTATCCAAGCACCATCAATTACGCTCCCAAATATTTCCTGATCAACGGTAAACCATTCGCTGCGAGCGATGTGCCTTTCGCGGCCGGCGCAACCGGCCAGACGACCTTGTTGCGATTTCTCAATGCGGGATTGAAAACACACGCGCCCAGCTTGCTAGGCCTCGATATGCGCCTCGTTGCTGAAGACGGCAAACCTTATGCTAATCGCCGCAATCAGTATTCGGTTCTGCTCGCCGCAGGCAAAACGACGGATGCGTTGCTTATGCCGGCCACCGCCGGTGTCTATATCTTGCAGGATCGCCGTGTTAATTCGAACAACAGCACTCCCAGCGGCGGCATGCTGGCGCGTTTGCAGGTGGTAGCGGGAACTCCTGGGGTAACGCCGGTCGCAACGGATGACAGCGGCTTTACGGTTAATGAAGACGCAACATTAAATATCGCCGCACCCGGCGTCTTGGCCAACGACAGCACAGGCACCACCGCCATGCTGGCAACGGGTGCTCTGCATGGCGCCGTAACTTTAAACGCAAATGGTGCGTTTACTTATAAACCCGCGCTCAATTACAACGGCATGGACAGCTTCACCTATCTCGCCACGTCAGGGACATTGAACAGCGCACCGGCTACGGTCTCAATTTCCGTAAGTGCGGTTAACGATGCTCCGGTGGCTGCGAACGACGCGTACAAAGTCACCCAGGGAAATACTTTGACCGTCCCAGTAAAAGGTGTGCTGACCAACGACACGGACGTTGACAATAATGTGCTGAGCGCCGGGATTGTTTCCGGCCCGGCGGCGGGTCGCGGCACTGTCGTTTTAAATTCCAACGGTTCATTTACATATACGCCGCCTTCGGCAACGTTTACGGGCACCGCGACATTTACGTACCGGGCAAACGACGGCACAGTCAACAGCAATAACGCCACGGTCACCATCACCGTGGCCGCCAACCAGGCGCCCGTGGCGGTAGCCGACACCGCAAGCATGCTGCGCAACACAAGCGCCGCGCCGACGTCGCTGGTAATAAGTGTGTTGGCCAACGACACGGATTCGGATGGTACGTTGAATCCTGCGAGCGTGGTGATCGCGACAGGTCCGAATAAGGGCGGAGCGGTGACAGTACATGCGAACGGTACGATCACTTACGTGCCCAAGCTTAACTTCACCGGCACGGAGAGCTTTGCTTATCAAGTACGCGACAACCTTAACAAGCTGTCGAACACGGCCACGGTGCGTGTGAACGTCACGAAATAAGTTTGAAGTAACACTCTTGCTGCTGCGGCGATTTACAAAGCCGCGGCGGCGCTGAAGAGGCAATGTGCTTATGAAAACAGCGTGGGGCGGGTGCGCGGTTAAGTTGCTGGGCGTGTTGACCAGTGTTATTGCAGGCATCGGCGGTTGTGCGCAAACCCCGATGCAGCCTCCATCATCTAGCGTGCCTGCGGTTAAGCCGCGCACGACCGATGGCTTCGCCTTGGTGTCATCGGGCTCTCGTGACGGGATGCGTGTCACTGCCCTGCGTCTCACGGCGGAAGGCTACATGATCGACCTCCGCTACCAGGTGGTCGATGCCGGCAAAGCCGCGGCGTTGCTGTCACCCAAGGTGCAACCTTATCTGATCGAGCAAGCAAGCGGCGCCAGACTGCTTGTGCCGGATACGCCTAAAGTCGGAATGCTGCGCCAAAGAGTGATCGATCCCAAGCCGGAAAAAACCTATTTCATGTTCTTTGCAAATCCGGGGCGCTACATCAAATCGGGTGACAAAGTAACTTTAGTGTTGGGCGACAGCCGGATCAGCGATATCGCCGTCGAATAAATGTGGTAGGAGTTTGAAATGAAAAAGCGAGCTGTCCCTGCCGTCACTTGTGCCGCTGTGTGCGCGCTACCGCTGTTGGCGGCCAATATGATGTCCTATGCCGGCGACCTTTCCGCCGATCTCAAGAGTGAGATCGCCGGACACGCTCCAGCCGACGAGATTTCCGTAATCGTCGCGTTTTCGGGAAGAGTCGATACCCATCAGTTTCGCGATGCAGACCGCAAGGTGCGGCGTACGAAAATGGAACGCGCACATCGTGAAAAAGCCGATCACGATCAAAAACCGGTGCGCGATTTCGCTGCACGTACGGGCGCTAAGCGCGCCAAGCAATTATGGTTGAACAACGAACTTGCGATTACGGTGCGTGTAAAAGATCTCGAAGAACTCGCACGCCAAGCGGGGGTCTCTAACGTTCGTCTGGATGCTGTGGTGCTTGCACAAGCCACAACGCCGACCGGTGGATCACCGGTCGAGTGGAATCTGAATGCTTTACATGTTCAGGAGGTGTGGGCATTAGGCTATTCGGGCAGCGGCGTGGTTGTGGCAAGCATGGATTCCGGTGTTGATGTGCAGCATCCGGATTTAATGCATACCTGGCGGGGTGGAACCAACAGTTGGTTTGATCCGCATCATGAGCACGCGACACCTTACGACGCGCTTGGGCATGGCACGCAAGCCGCCGGGATTATCACCGGCGGTAACTTGAACGGCGCGGCCATCGGCGTTGCGCCGGGTGCGCGCTGGGTCGCAACCAAGATTTACAATGACGCCGGCCGGGCGCTCTACAGCGACATCCACCAAAGTTTCCAATGGCTGTTGGATCCGGACGGAAATCCGGATACTGCGGATCAACCGGACGTGGTGAACGCATCTTGGGGTTTGCTTGGCACCCAAGATACCTGTGTCACGGAATTCGCGAACGACATACAGTTGCTCAAGGCAGCAGGTATTGGTGTTGTATTCGCGGGCGGTAATGACGGTCCAAGTGCGTATACAAGCGAGAGCCCGGCAAATAATCCTGGGAGTTTCTCGGTCGGAGCAGTCGATGACACATTAACTGTTGCGAGCTTCAGCAGTCGCGGCGCGTCCGCATGTGATGGCAGTATCTTTCCAAAAATGACCGCGCCCGGTGTAAACATCAACACGACCGATTTGTCATTCGGGGGATTACCGTTGTATGTGACGGTTACGGGAACTTCGTTTGCAGCGCCACATATCACCGGAGCGATGGCGCTATTACTTAGCGCGTTTCCGCAGACTGACGTTGCCACGGTGGAAAATGCTCTTGCGCAAAGCGCCGTAGATCTTGGTTTAGCAGGTGCCGACAACGACTACGGTTACGGTTTCGTCAATGTTCTTGCCGCTTATAATGTGCTCGCAAGCGGCCTACCCGCGACAAATCATGCGCCCACCATCAGCTCTGTGCCGGTAACGACAGCCGTAGAAAGTGCGCCGTACGTTTACCACGTGCTCGCGTCGGATCAAGATGGGGATAGCTTATCGTACGCCCTGGATATTGCCCCGGCCGGAATGGTGATTGATGCGCTTTCCGGGTTCATCTCGTGGACACCGAGTAGCGCACAAGCACGACAAACCCTAAGCGTAACCGTGCGTGTCACCGATGCGGGTGGCCTTGCCGCGACGCAGAACTTTTCGATAAAAGTTGCCGGCTTGAATCATGCTCCAACGGCAGCAAACAACAGCTACAGCATGGTGGCGGGCGGTGTGCTCTCGATCTCCGCGCCCGGTGTACTCCTTAATGATGCCGACTCGGATGGCGACACGATCATTGCACGTTTAGCGAGCGGCCCCACGAAAGGTACGCTGGTACTCAATAACAACGGGGCGTTTACCTATACGCCCAAAGCGGGTTTCACCGGCAAGGATGTTTTTTCGTACCGCGCTAATGATGGCGCGCTGGACAGTAACCTTGCCAACGTGACCATCACTGTGGTCGCAAACAAGGCTCCGGTTGCGAAGAACGACAGCGGCACAAGTAAGTTACGTAATTCCGTAACCATCAATGTACTGGCCAACGATACGGATACGGATGGATCACTCAATCCAGCAACGGTGACGATCGAGTCGGCACCCACGTACGGCGGGTCTGTGGTTGTTAACGTCAATGGCAGTGTCACTTATTCCCCGCGAGTGGGCTTTGTAGGATTGGATTCCTTTACGTACTCCGTGCGCGATAACTACGGGGCCAAATCAAATTTCGCAAAGGTTACTGTGACGGTAAAATAAATTTTTTTGCCACTGCGTTTTTCAAATCACGTGCGCATAAGCACAAGGTGATGATGCAATGGGGTGCTCTCAGGGATGGGTGGAGCGCATTGATGATTCTGGACAGACGTCCCACATTTTACATTGTTTAGACGGATCGGATAATGCGAGATGCTGTTATGAGTAATCGTGCTCCCCTTTATTTTTGGGGCATCTACATGATGGTGTTACTCCTTCTGGCCTTCGTCATGATCATTTCGACGGCTTATGCGCAGGAGGGAATCGAGCATGCGCATCATATCGCAGCGAATGCGATCAAGGATTACCGGCGTTCGGAGGCGAACTATGTTATCCCGAACGTGCCTGTTGTGGACGAAAACGGGCGTGCGATCGATCTGCCTTCGGTATTAAAAGGTAATGCTCCGATACTTTTGAATTTCGTTTTCACAACATGCACGGCAGTATGCCCGATCTTGACCGCGACGTTCGCTCAGCTTCAGAAAAGTCTCGGGGCTGAGCTTGAAAGCGTGCGCATGATTTCCTTGTCCATCGATCCGGAACAAGACACCCCGGAAGTTTTACGGGCCTATGCAAAGAAACACAATGCACGACCGCAATGGCATTTCTTTACAGGCACTGTTTCCGATATGATTTCTATCGAAAAGTCTTTTGATATTTACCGCGGCAACAAGATGAATCACGAACCGGTCACATTCATGCGCATCGGAGCGGATTCCAGGTGGATGCGAATCGATGGATTTGCCAGTGCCGATGACTTGGCTCGTGAATATCAGCAGCTCCCCAAGCTGCAATAGCTACGGCCCATCCATTACCGTCCCGGTTGCAACTGAATCTACTAAGCGACTCACGATCATTCTATTGTTCTTGGCGGCATGCCACTCCGCCTTTGCGGCCGATGTGGTTGCGGGCGCGGACACTAATATTCAAGCCGGGAAACAGATTTATCGGGAGGGACGTCTAGCCTCCGGCGGTGTATTGAGCGCGACAGGTCAAGGCGGCGTGATCTTATCCGGTAAACAAGCGGCATGTGTAAATTGCCATCGCCGCAGTGGTTTGGGTTCATATGAGGGTGGCAAGCCTGTTCGAGCCGTCACCGCGCCCGCGCTGTTCTTGGATCGCGAACTCGTGAATGTTGCCAATGTACAGACGCAAAAAGATCGCTCCGGAGTCCGTCCGGCTTATGACGATCAAACGTTACTGAACGCGTTGCTTAAAGGTGTTGATAGTCGAGGCCGTACCCTCGATTCATTAATGCCGCGCTATGCTTTGCAAGCTGACGACTTTGCCGCGCTTTACGCCTATCTGAAGACCCTATCCTTTACTGTGGCACCGGGAGTGTCGGCCTCTGAAATCCACTTTGCGACGATTATCGGAGCGGATGTAGATGCAAAGAAACGCGCTGCGATGCTTGATGTACTCAACGGCTATTTTACCGATAAAAACAGCGAATCCCGTCTGGATACACGGCGGGCTGAGCAGGCGTTGCATTCACGCGAACGAATGTACGAGCGCTATCGGAAATGGATATTGCATGTTTGGGAATTAAAAGGCGACGAAAGCACTTGGCTCGCTCAGCTTCAAGCCTACTATCAAGCACAGGCGGTATTTGCGGTTCTAGGAGGTACGGTTAGCGGTGCGTGGGCACCGATGCACGCATTTTGCGAACGCTTAGAAGTGCCGTGTGTATTCCCGGACACCGATCTTCCGGTGCTAAGCAGTACGGATTTTTACACGCTTTATTTTTCGCAAGGGCGCGTGCTTGATGGGCGGGTGGTGGCAGCGTGGTTGCGCACAAATATGCAAGGTTTTACGGCGCGGCCAGTTGTGCAGGTGTATCGCGACCGCACGGGGGGTGACATTGAGGCTAAATCATTGCTCGCGGAGCTAGCCAATTTCAAAGCGGTGCATGTGATTAACTATCCAATTCCGAGCGACGCCGTACTGACGCCGAGTTTTTGGGAATCGCTTATCAGCGAAAGCCAACCGGCCGTACTCATCCTTTGGCTAGGGTCCGATGAGCTACCGGATCTTACGGCGATAAACAAGATTAAAGAATTAACACAGCACCCAATGCGGATTGTTCTGTCGGGGCGGCGCGTTGATGTCGAGCATATCGGCAAGGTCCCGGACGGCGATGTTAGCGTCTATCTATCGCTTCCCTATGAGCTTCCGGCAACACGAAACAAACAATTACAACGCGTTCACGCGTGGATGCGGTTAAGAAAAATCGACATGACGGATGATGTTCTGCAAGCAAATACGTTTTTCACTCTTGCCCTTACCGGTGAAGTACTCAAACACATACCAACGGATTTTTCGCGCGAGTATTTTATCGAGCGTATTGAAGACATGGCGCAGACAACGCCGATATTTTCCACCTACCACAACGTGAGTTTGGGGCCGAACCAGCGTTATGCATCGAAGGGGGCGTATATAGTAAAACTCAATGGCGCAAACAGTATAGAACGACTCACGGATGCGATTTGGATCGTACCCTGAGAACCCTGGAATAAATCATATGGAACGCTTTTAGATGATCCGCAGCTACCGCGTTTCGGCTTTAACAATTCCTGTTAGGAACGTGATAAAAGACACTCATTAAATCTTAATATAGATTTAAGGTTGTCATGATTGACGCTTTTGCTGGGCGCCGATAAAGTAGTTAAAACCATAATTTTTGCCGTAGGGGACATGAGGCCTTTTGTCGACCTAGTCGTCAGATAAATGGATCTCAAGGCTCCTTAAAAAATTAGGTGGCATGTTGTGAATAATCGAAAAATTAGTATTTTTGTTGTTGTACGGAAAGAATTGCTTCAGGAAGGATTGCCCGCGTTATTGGGGCAAGAAGCAGATGTGCAAATAGTTGGAATAGCAGAAGATGCTATCGACGCGATTACTCGAATTCCGCACTTGCGAGTTGATGTGGTGCTTCTTGATATTATGATCGCCGACGAGAGCGGTACAAATATCTTTCACGATTACAGTCAGACCCATCCGGATTTAAAAGTTATCGCGCTTATCAATCATCAGGGTAAAGACTACGTGCGCGCTGCGCTGACCTTGGGTGTGGCGGGCTATGTTTTGAAGAGTGACAGCCATGCTGAGTTGATGTCGGCCATTCATAATGTCATGCAAGGCAAGACTTACCTCAGTCCGGCGTTCACTCAATGCGTTGTTTTGTCTTATTTGATTCCACGAATCGGCGACCGCGAGCGTAGAAATATTCCGGATCGCCGCAAAAGTCACCGAGATCGCCGTGACAGTTGCAAAGCATCGAAGATTGCCGAAGCACTCACTTATCGCGAGCGACAGATCGTCAAGTTGATTGCAGAAGGCCACAAGAACAAGGAGATTGCAAAAACGCTTTCGATCAGCCCGAAAACGGTTGAGAAACATCGTGCAAATTTGATGAGAAAACTTGATCGCCACAGCATTTCGCAGCTTACCGTATTTGCAATGGAAAACGGCATCTTGGCGGTCGATGTCGCTGCGCAGATACCAGTCTAGGAGCAAGATTCAAACCGGCAACACTGATTAAGTCCTCGAAAACGAGCCCGTACTAACACCTCTTGTCTTCAGTTTCATTGTAAATTCAACTCCCTAGTAACACACCGTGGCTAAATCCGGATCAGCAGCATGTGCTGATGGACAGCACGGTAGTCAGAGCGCATGTGTGTGCGACGGGAATGCGCGAAAGCCCACGCGCCAAGCAAAGGATTTGATGAAGGGAATACATTGCTGAATACTCTGAAGGCAACCATAGTACGGTCGTCATTCCACCCACAGTTAACTGAACAGTGCAGCATCCCTCATGAAAACAAACCTCTCGCTGCCATTGCGTTTCTGGGCTGCGTGGCCGCTTTATCCGATACAGAAAACTGCGTATGTCCGCTGATCCGCAATTACCCTCCGGCATTACCGAAGCCGAGGCAAACACCCGTCATTCAAGCGAAGGACCGAACGCGTTGCCGCAAGACGCGCCGCGCAGCGGCTGGGCGATCGCGGGCGGCGTCATGCGCGAGCCGATGTTTTTATTCCTGCTCACGGCGGGCGGGCTTTATGTCGTGCTTGGCGACCTCGCCGAAGCGTTGACCTTGCTGGCCGCCGTGTTCGTGGTCGTCGGCATTACCTTTTACCAGGAACGCCGCACCGAGCGTGTGCTTGCCGCATTGCGCGATTTGTCAAGTCCGCGCGCACTGGTGGTTCGCGACGGCGTGCGTCGCCGCATTCCCGGTAACGAAGTGGTGCGCGGCGACATCATCGTGGTCAGCGAGGGCGACCGGGTACCGGCCGACGCCATGTTGTTGGAAGGCGGCGATGTCGCCGCCGACGAATCGATGTTGACGGGCGAATCGGTGCCGGTGCGCAAATTTTCCAGCGAAGACGCGCAACTGTATTCCGGTTCTTTACTCGTGCAAGGTCATGGCATTGCGCGTGTGCATGCGATCGGCGCGCATACGCGTCTGGGCGGCATCGGCGCCAGCCTGGCCGGACAGAGCGAAGAAAAAACCGTGCTTCAACGCCAAACCGCCGCGCTGGTGCGCCTGTTCGCCATCGCAAGCTTGAGCCTGTGCGTGGTGTTGTTCGTGCTGTATGGCATGTTGCGCGGCGACTGGCTGGGCGCCTTGCTGGCGGGCATCACGCTTGCCATGGCCACGCTCCCGGAAGAATTTCCCGTTATCGTTAGCGTATTTCTGGCGCTGGGCGCCTGGCGTATTTCTCATCAGCGCGTGCTCACGCGGCGTTCCGCCGCGGTCGAGGCCCTGGGCGCGATCACGATTTTATGCGCCGACAAAACCGGGACCCTGACGCAGAACCGCATGGCGGTGCAGCGGCTGTATGTGCCGGATATTGAATTTTCAGTGACGGAAAAAGGCAGCGAAGCATTGCCTGAGACATTTCACGTCCTGCTCGAATACAGCATTTTAGCCAGCAAGCCGAACCCGTTCGATCCCATGGAGCAAGCTTTTGTTGCCACGGGTACGCGTTATCTCACCGACCAAAAAAATGAACATCGGGATTGGCAACTGGTGCGTCAATACGGATTAACTCCCGCGCTGCTTGCGCTCACGCACGCGTGGCGCGCGCCCCACGTGCCGGATCATGTCATTTCCGCCAAGGGCGCACCTGAAGCCATTCTCGATCTGTGCCGCATGGCGCAAACAGAACGCGCGCGTCTGCTGGAGATCATCGCGCGCATGGCCGGCGAGGGTTTGCGTGTGCTGGGCGTGGCGCGCGCACAAGCCGCCGCATTACCCGAGAACCCGCGCGATTTTAATTTCAGCTTCGTCGGCTTCATTGCGCTGGCCGATCCCTTGCGCAGCGAGGCCGGTGCCGCCGTCGCGGAATGCGCGCGCGCCGGTATCCGCGTCGCCATGATCACCGGCGATTATCCGCTCACCGCGCAGGCGATCGCGCGCGCGGCCGGCATCGCCGCGGCGCACACTCTCACCGGCACGGAGCTGGCAACGCTTTCCGACGCCGAGCTTGCGCCGCGCCTGGCGAATGTGGGCGTGTATGCGCGCGTCACGCCGCAACAAAAATTACGCCTGGTCGAACTACTCAAGGCGCGCGGCGAAATCACCGCCATGACCGGCGACGGCGTCAACGATGCACCTGCATTGAAAGCCGCGCACGTCGGCATCGCGATGGGCGGACGCGGTACCGATGTCGCGCGCGAGGCAGCGGCGATTGTGTTGCTCGACGATGATTTCGCCGCCATCGTTAAAGCCATTCGCTCGGGGCGGCGCATTTTCGATAATCTGCAAAAAGCGATGCTTTACATTTTAAGCGTGCATGTGCCCATTGCCGGTCTGTCGCTCGCGCCGGTGCTGTTCGGCTGGCCGCTCGCGCTGTTGCCGGTGCACATCGTGTTCATGGAATTCGTCATCGATCCCGCCTGCTCGATCGTATTTGAAGCGGAAGAAGAAGAGCGTAACGTCATTACGCGGCCCCCGCGTTCTCCGCACGCGCCGTTATTCACCGGCGCGCAATTGCTGTTTGCACTCGCGCAAGGCGCCGTGGTGCTGGCCGCCATTCTGGCGCTCTATGGCTATGCGCTCACGCACGGCTGGGACGACGCGCATGCTCGCAGTCTCGCTTTTGCCACGCTTGTGCTGTCGAACCTCGCCATGATCTTCGTCAACCGTTCGCTCACCGCCGCCACATGGCGCAACTTCGGCCGTAAAAACGCCGCGCTGGGATGGATGATCGCCGGCACCCTCGCGGCGTTACTGCTGGTGCTGTATGTGCCTGCGATTCAGGAACTGTTTAAATTCGCACCGCTGTCACTCTTGGAATTGGCTGTAAGCCTGGGGGTGGCGTGCGCCTCGGTGTTCTGGATTGATGCGATCAAGCCGTGGTTGCATCGCCATGCGTGGCGTTAAGCTGTGCGGTTCCAGGCCAAAATCGGTTCGAAATCGATAATTGCACGGCCATGCCCGGGTTTCCTGCAATCCGCAGCGGCGCATCTGGTATAATCCGCCACGTTAAAAAACCCAGTGTCCAGTAGCAATGCACAATCCCATGGCTTCGATCCCCTCGGCCCCCGAGCTTTTTTCTTACCGTAAATTCTGGGCCAAGCGTTTTGGCACGGCCCCGTTCCTGCCGATGTCGCGTGCCGAAATGGAGGCGCTGGGTTGGGATTCGTGCGACATCGTGCTGGTGACCGGCGATGCCTATGTCGATCACCCCAGCTTCGGCATGGCGGTGATCGGGCGCATGCTGGAGGCGCAGGGGTTTCGTGTCGGCATTATTGCGCAGCCGGACTGGAAATCGGCCCGGGACTTTGCGCGCTTGGGCAAACCCAACCTGTTCTTCGGCGTGACCGGCGGCAACATGGATTCGATGGTCAACCGCTACACGGCGGACCGGCGTATCCGCAGCAACGACGCCTATACGCCGCACGGTGCGGGCGACCAGCGGCCGGACCGCGCCGTGATCGTCTATTCGCAGCGCTGCCGCGAAGCGTTTTCGGAAGTGCCGGTTATTATCGGCGGCATCGAGGCCAGCCTGCGCCGCATCGCGCACTATGATTACTGGTCGGAGAAGGTGCGCCGCAGCGTGCTGCTCGACGCCAAGGCGGACTTGTTGGTGTACGGCAATGCCGAACGCCAAATTGTCGAGATCGCGCACCGTCTGGCGCGGGGCGAAACGGTCGAGAGCATCACCGATTTGCGCGGCACGGCATTCGTGCTCAAAACGATGCCGGAAGGCTGGAGCGAAATCGATAGTACGACGGTCGATACGCCCGGCAAGGTGGATGCGCCGATCGATCCGTATGAAATGAAAACCGCAGCGTCGTGCGCGGATCAATCCACGCAAACGGCGCAAGCCGCGCCCACCGAAAAAGTCGTGCGCTTCCTGCGCCCGGCGAAAGCCGATCGCGCTCATTGCGTGATTCGCCTGCCGGCCTATAACGATGTGAAAGACGACCCGGTGTTGTACGCGCACGCCTCGCGCGTGTTGCATCTGGAAACCAATCCCGGCAACGCGCGTGCGTTGGTGCAGCGCCACGGCGAACGCGACGTGTGGTTCAATCCGCCGCCGATTCCGCTGACCACCAAAGAAATGGACGGCGTATTCGATTTACCTTACGCGCGCGTGCCGCACCCAAGTTATGGCAATGCGAACATTCCCGCGTATGAAATGATCCGCTTCTCGGTGAACATCATGCGCGGCTGTTTCGGCGGCTGCACGTTTTGTTCGATCACCGAACACGAAGGCCGCATCATTCAAAGCCGCTCGGAAGATTCCATCATTCGCGAGATCGAAAGCATTCGCGATACGGTGCCGGGGTTCACTGGGCAGATTTCCGATCTGGGCGGGCCAACGGCCAACATGTATCGCCTGGCGTGCAAGTCGACCGAGATTGAATCCGCGTGCCGCAAGCCGTCCTGCGTGTATCCCGATATTTGCAATAATTTGAACACCGATCACACGCCGTTGATTGCGTTGTATCGCCGCGCGCGCGCGCTCAAAGGCGTGAAGAAAATCACCATCAGTTCCGGACTGCGTTACGACCTGGCGGTGCGCTCACCCGAATATGTGAAGGAGCTGGTCACGCACCACGTCGGTGGCTATCTGAAAATCGCGCCCGAGCATACCGAGCAGGGGCCGCTGTCGAAAATGATGAAGCCCGGCATGGGCGCGTACGACAAGTTCAAGGTGCTGTTCGAAAAGTTTTCCCGCGAAGCGGGCAAGGAACAATATCTGATTCCGTATTTCATCGCCGCGCATCCCGGCACCACCGATGAAGACATGTTGCATCTGGCGCAATGGCTGAAGGCGAACGGGTTTCGCGCGGACCAGGTGCAGACATTTTTACCGTCGCCGATGGCCACCGCCACCGCGATGTATTTCTCCGGGAAAAATCCGTTGCGCAAGGTCACGCGCGATAGCGAAGAAATGTTTGTTCCCAAAGGCCTCAAGATGCGCCGCCTGCACAAGGCGTTTCTGCGTTATCACGATGCGAATAACTGGCCCCTGCTGCGTGAAGCACTGAAGAACATGGGCCGCGCCGACCTGATCGGCAACGGCAAAAAACATCTGATCCCGTCCTGGCAGCCGCAAGGCACCGGCGAATCCGCGCCCGGCAAGCGTGGCGCGGGCCGGGCACCGGGAACCACCTTCCGTACGCAACACACCGGCTTGCCGAAATTACCGTATCACGCAGGCAGAAAAAAAACCTGATTCGCTGAGCGTTCC
Organism: uncultured Gammaproteobacteria bacterium; assembly: GCA_964532385.1. Classification (GTDB taxonomy): domain Bacteria; phylum Pseudomonadota; class Gammaproteobacteria; order SG8-11; family SG8-11; genus UBA6921. The sequence continues at coordinate 34,400 of CAZHHW010000013.1, forward strand.
CGCCCCGGCGTTTTTCCGCTGCTATAGTTAAGTTATGAAAACTCGCAAGGAAGCCGCGCGTCCCGCCGATACATCTCCTAACCAGAGAGATTTGCGAGCGCACACACCCATGGAAATAAAATATCGTTGGCTAAGCTATGCGGCGGCGGTCGCGATGCTGGGCTGCACCGGTCAGGCTGTACAGCAGCAAGAGCCCGAGCGGCGGGTGCAATTCGAAACTTCAATCGCGGCTTATCGCGCCGAGCATCCGGGACGGCCCGGCACCGTAATGGATGCCTTGACTAAAAAACAGATTGTGCAGGACATGACTTTAAGCGAAGTGCGTCTGGTTCTGGATGCACAGGGAATCACCGGCAAACAAACCGAACGTCTGTGGTGCGAAAAGAAAGCCGTGAGCGAGTGCCCGCAGGATTGCACAAATTGCCGCGGCTTGGTTATAACCCGCTGGGGGTCGGTTATTTACCTCAAGGGCAAGGGCGCGGAGCCGCTGGTGTTCGATCTGCGACATACCGAAAACGACCGGCCCAGGTTGGGGGCCTTTCTTGCCGCGGACGCGTTTCTTTCTTATGAAATAGCGCGTGCGATCGAAGCGAATCAGATCATCGCCGGCATGACGCTGAATCAAATCAGCCAGGCGCTCCCCGAGTATGTTTTGGACGCGGCTTACAAATGCGATGGTGAGGCTGCTACGGCCTGTACAAGCCGCTGCGCAAATTGCGTTATTGATTTTGTATGGCAGGGAAATGCGGTGACGTTGGAGCGCAAGGAAAAAAATTCGCCTCCCCGTGTCACGCGCATCGTGCCGATTTCCAGCCGATGACAAGCGCTTGTCGACCATGCCCATCGATAAAGAGAATGCGCGCACATTCGAAGTGTTGAACAGCGCATGCCCGGTTTAACGTAGCGCGCGCAGACCCTATAAAAATAGTAGTGCGGCGTATAGCGTCGTCCCTTCTTGATTCTCCATGAGCGGATTGTTTGCGTCTTCCGTCGCAAATCCCGCACACGCTTTGCCAAGCGCAAATTTGTTGTGAATTCCCTCACGTTAACCTCCTCGTCATCACCCTATAAATGCACCGTACGCAGCGTGCTTGGTTTGGACATTTTAAAAAACGGGTCTCAGCAACTGTTCGATGTCCTGCTGTGTGCAACCAAAGGGAAGTGGGCAGGGTCATGTGTGAGCGGGTGCTCATGCATTGTTAAAGGGGGTAAGGGGTATGAAGAAAACGCGCAGCACTTGCGAATCGTCAGTGCGTTCCGGGTTGCAGTATTTAGCCGCAGTACTATTGATCGTTACCACATCGTTCGCGGTGGCCGGGCCGCGCGAACAAGCCAAACGGATTCATGATCGATTGGTGGGGGTGCCGCCCTCGGATGCAGTGCTCAATTCGATGTCGGCCAAGATCGCCGCGGGCGATGCAACCGGTGCCGCCACCGATGCGATGAACAACAGTATTTTTTACAACACCACGCTGAAAAATTTCATTACGCCGTGGACCAACGAAACCCAGTCGCCGTACGCCGATCTCAACGACTACACCGCCACGGCCATCGGCATGATCCGCGACGATGTGCCGTTCAATCAAATCCTGACAGAAGACATCGTCTACGTGGCCGGCGGCGCAGCGCAAATCACCGCGCCGTATTCGCAAACCGATAACAAGCATTATGTCGAGCTGGATAGTAAACGCATTAATCTGGCCGATCCGGCCAATTTGATCCGCAGCGCGCAATCGAGTCAGCCAGGTGCCACGCTCACGCCGCAAAATATCGCGGGCGTGATGACGACCCGCGCGTTCGGCGAAGCGTTTCTCAAGGCAGGAACCAATCGGCGTGCGATCCGCTACACCTTTATGACGCAAATGTGCCGCGATATGGAAGACGTACACGACGTCACGCGCACGCCCGACCGGATTCGCCAGGATGTGGCGCGCAGCCCCGGCGGCGACAGCAGCATTTTTCTAAATCAATGCGTGGGATGCCATTCGGGAATGGACCCGCTGGCGCAAGCCTTCGCTTATTACGATTTCAAGGAAGTGGTCGCGGACACCGGTGAACAGATCGTGATGACGCCCGGCGCAGTGCAGGCGAAGAACCTCATCAACTCGAATAATTTTCCGCTGGGTTACATCGTAAAAAACGACCAGTGGAGCAATTACTGGCGTCACGGGCCGAACGCCTCGCTGGGCTGGAATACGTCGTTGCCCGCAAACGGCAACGGCATAAAAAGTCTTGGCCAGGAACTTTCGTCCAGCAAAGCGTTTTCACAATGCCAGGTTCAAAAAGTATTCAAGTTCACCTGTCTGCGGGATGCCGCCACACCCGCCGATCAGTCGGAAATACAGCGCATCACCGACGTGTTCGAGAAAAATAATTACAACATGAAGCGCGTATTTGCCGAGGTGGCGGCGTATTGCAAGGGCGACTGACCGGCAGGGTGTTCCGTTTCTGGACTGGTGTTTATTGCGGGGGTAACTAATGGATACGAAATTTTTAAACAAGGGTAATGCGTTGCACGTATGTGCAAGCGCGGGAATCATAGCGGCGTTGTTGTTGAGCGCGTGCGGCGGCGGTGGCCCGGAGTCCGGGACGAATACGCAAGCCTCGCTTGCCACGGATCAGGTGGCGTTTGAGAGCACGGTATATAAACTGACTGTGCAATATTGCGCCGCATGCCATGACGGTAATACCGCGGGCGCCCCGGGGTTTGCGAACAAGGACAGTCAGGTGGCTTATAAGGCCATCATCGACACGAAGAAAGTCGACAAAGTAAATCCTGCCAAGTCGCGCATCGTGCTCAAACTCGCCGATGAGAAACACAACTGCTGGAATAAATGTGACGACGATGCCGCGAAAATGCGCGGCGCGATCGAAGCGTGGGTCGCATTGACGGGTGGCAAACCAGTTGATACGGGTTTTAGTACCCTAACCATTAAGAGCTTGCCCACGACATTTGCGGCCAGCCAGGGGGGCGCAGCAAGCAAACGCGTGAACACGGATCTGATTGCGTTGTATACGTTTAAAGAAGGCGCGGGCACGGTGGTGCACGACGTGAGCGGTGTGGCGCCTGCCATGGATTTAACCGTCTCCGGCACCGAGTGGGTGGGGCAACAAGGATTGAAAAATATCACCGGCAAGGCGGAAGCCACGGTGGAAACCAGCAAGAAATTATTCGATAAAATCGCCGCGCCCGGCACAACCAAGGAATACAGCATCGAAGCGTGGATTGTGCCCGACAACAATACGCAGGGAGGACCGGCGCGTATCGTGACATATTCAATAGACACGGCATCGCGTAATTTCCAGCTCGGTCAGGCCGCAACTCAATATATATACCGCAATCGCAGCACGGCGCCCGGCATCAGCGTCACGGCGGGCACGCCGGATCTGGCATCGGCGGCGGGAAGTCTCAAAGTGGCACCTCAACACGTCGTCGCCACGTTCGATCAAACGGCGGGCCGTAAAATCTATCTGGACGGCGTCGATACCGGAGTGACCGATCCGCAAGGCAAAGGCGATCTGGCCAACTGGAACGCGGCTTACTCCTTCATTTTAGGAAATGAAAAAACCAATGACCGGCCATGGAAGGGCATATTCTATCTGGTTGCAATTTATAACCGCCCGCTCAGTGCGGCGCAGGTTAAACAGAACTTCGATGCGGGATACCGCTCGATACTGCGCTTCGATATCGCCGCGGCCGCCGGTATGGCCGGTGCAGTCATCGAACTGGAAGCGGGCGAAATGGACAAGTCCAGCTACCTGTTTGCGCATCCGACGTATGTCGGCCCGAATCCCGGCAGTCTGCACATCAAGGGATTGCAAGTCGCGATCAACCAGGTGTTGCCGGCCGCCGGCCAGGCGTATCGCAATGTGGATGTGATGGTGAATGCGCCCAAGCTTGAATTGTCATCCTTAGGCACGGTGATCGCCCAGGATAAAGGCAGCGCGAGCGATGAATTCATTCTCGCCTTCGAAGAATTGGGCATGCTGACCAATGTTCTGCCGGAGCCCGCTCCCGCCGCCTTGTCGATGACGGTTGATGCGCGCGCTGTGATACCCAAGTCCGGCGTGCGTACCTTCGATCAGGTGAATAACACCATGGCGTCGCTTACCGGCATCAGCCCCGCGACCGCCAATGTGGCGAGTGTGTTTACGCAGTTGCGCCAGCAATTACCCAGCAATAGCAACGTGATGAGTTTCTTGCCGGGACAGCAGATCGGCATTGCCAAACTGGCGACCGAATATTGCGACTCGCTGGTGGAGAACACCACGGCACGTGCCGCGTTTTTCAATACCACTCCGGCGTTCGAGTTCGGCGCGGCGGTCGCCACCGCATTCAGCACGCAGGCGAAGAAAGATCTGATTATCAGCACGCTCAACAACAAATTAATCGGTGTCAATTTCGCCAATCAACCCACCGCGGCGGAGAGTTCCACCGAAGTGAATAATTTACTGAGCGACTTGATCACGGCGGCTCCCGCCGGCGACCAGATTCGCACCCGTTCGATTGTCAAAGGCGCATGCACGGCGGTGCTTAGCAGCGCTGCCTTGATGGTTAATTAAATTCACCGGAACTAGCTGAAGAGAGGTAGCCACATGCGTAACAAGAAATTACAGAGCCCAACCATCCCGATGCCTTATCGCCATGAGAATCATGCGCGTCCGGTGACACGTCGTGACTTTTTGGCGCAAGGCCTGATCGGCGGCATGGGATTGGCGGTCGGTCCCTCCTTGCTGGGCTTGTTCGGCAACTCGCCGGAGGCGTATGCGGCCGCGGCCGAATGCGGTATCGCGGTGTCGCCGCAGGGTTCCGGCAAAGTTCCGTTCATTTGTTTCGATCTGGCGGGCGGGGCCAATATTGCCGGTTCCAATGTGTTGGTCGGCAAACAGGGTGGCCAGCTCGATCCACTGGATGCGGCCGGTTATAACAAGCTGGGCATCGCAAACTCGATGCTGCCCTCCTTGCCCGGTCAGGTGAATACGGAGCTGGGCTTGGCATTTCACGCCAGCAGTTCCTTGCTGGCGGGTATCAAATCCAAGGCCACGGCGGCGACGCTGGCGAACGTCGAAGGCTGCGTCGTGTGCGTGCGCTCCAACGATGACACGCAAAATAATCCGCATAATCCGATGTACGGAATCGCCAAGGCCGGAGCAAAGGGCCAGCTCGTGGCATTATTAGGAACGCAAAATAGCGTATCGGGCGGCAACTCGGTCGCCCCGGCCAACCAGATCGATGCCACTTTGCGTCCCACCAAAGTCGCTTCGGTAAATGACACCAAGGGCCTGGTCGACACCGGCAAGCTGGCCGCGCAATTGGGCGGCACGGGCGCAGTGCGGGTGATGCAGGCGGTCGAACGTTTGAGCGGCGCGAAAGCCGGTAAGTTGCCGGAAGCCGACATCGTGAAAAATCTGCTCAATTGCGCGTACAGCGGCACGACCGAAAAAGTGCAACAGTTCGGCAATCCGGATGTGTTGAATCCGGCGCTGGATGCAAATATCAATGCCCTGTTCCCCAACGTCACCGCCGACGGCGATTTTCTCAAAACCGCCGCAATCATGAAGCTGGTGCTGGAAGGTTATGCCGGCGCGGGCACCGTGCAGTTGGGCGGCTTCGACTACCACACCGGCAATCGCACGGCGGGCGATGCGCGGGACATGAAAGCCGGTCAGGCGATCGGCGCGGTACTGGAATATGCGCGCATCAAGAACAAGCCGGTAATGATCTATGTATTTACCGACGGCGCCGTGAGCAGCAACGGAGCGGCGGATGGCGCGGCCGGCGGCAAGCTGGTGTGGACTTCCGACAATGGCACCTGCGGCGCGGTTTTCATGCTGGTGTACAACCCGGTGAGCAAGCCCAAATTGAAAACCGCCAATGCGCGTCAGCTCGGTTATTACCGTGCCAATGGCTCGGTCGAAACCGGTGCTACGCCATTGAGCAACAACGTGACGCAACTGGCCGAAGCGGTGGTGTTGAACTACCTTGCGCTGCATAACGAGGTCGGCAAGTTTGCGCAGATTATTCCTGCACAAGGTTTAGGGCCATCGACAAGCTGGGACAGCTTTGTGATGTTCCAGCCGATTGTCTAGTTGCAAACGAGTTTTTGATGGGTGCTGTTCTTACAGTAAGGATGCCGTTCGAACAGCCGGGGCAGGGACGCCCCATTATTTTTTCAATGGAGCGTTGATGAAGTAGCGTAAATTCAGTTTGCCGTCGCACTCAGTTTATGGCGCAGATAGCCAATAATGCCCGGCAGAATCGAGATGATAATAATGCCGAAGATGACCGCGGAAAGATTGTCCTTCACGAATTGCGCATCACCGAACCAGATTCCCGCCAGCACTAAACTGCCCACCCACAATAACCCGCCCGCAATGTTGTAGGCCTGAAAGCGCGCATGTCCCATTTTCCCGATGCCGGCCACGAACGGCGCGAAGGTGCGGATGATGGGCATGAAGCGGGTGATGACAATGGTTTTCCCACCATGTTTTGCATAGAAATTCTGGGTGCGTTCCAGGTATTGGCGTTTAAATAGACGCGCGTTCTGTTGGTGAAACACCGCTGGGCCCACGTAACGGCCGATCCAGTAATTAACCGTATTGCCGAGAATCGCTGCAATGCTGAGCCCCACGATTAAATAGGCCGGGTCGAGCATGCCCGCGCCCGCCAGTGTGCCAGTGACGAACAAGAGCGAATCGCCGGGTAAGAAGGGGAGAATAACCAGGCCGGTTTCGCAAAAAATGATCAGGAATAAAATGCCGTACACCAGCGTACCGTAATTCGCCGTGAGGGTTTCCAGATGCTTGTCAAGATGTAGGACAATTTCGATGAAGCCGGTCAGCAGTTCCAAGGCAGGATCTCTTTAATATTAAGTGAGGTGTTGCGGCGCGCGTGCAATCATAGCATGGCGGCAGGCGGCAAAATCGCCTCGCAGTTTGCCCACCGGGGCGTAAGTGCTTTAATAGCGTGTAAAGCCGTACCGTATCCCGCCAGTCCGTTTATAATTCACCTTCTTTCAGGAGGCTAGCAATGCAGCGAATCAATAGCAGAAAAAGTCACATCGGGGCTCTTTTGTTCGCCGGATTATTCGCGGCAGGCCCGCTGGCTGAAAAACCCGCGTGGGCCGGGAACGATCACGGCGACAAACACGAACGCAAAAACCATAAGGGCAATGACCGCGGCCACGATTATTATGAATCGCGTGACCGAGGCGATGACCGCAGGAGCCATGCTTATTTTGTCGACCAGCAGCGGATCGTCATCCATGAATACTATACGCAGCAATTTCACAGCGGGCGTTGTCCGCCCGGTCTTGCCAAAAAACACAACGGTTGCATACCGCCCGGACACGACCGCCGATGGCGGATCGGCCGTCCGCTGCCGCGCGACGTCATTTATTATGATTTGCCTCCTTCCGTGGTGGTGCAGCTCGGAGCTCCGCTGCCGCGGCATCGCTACGTGCGCGTGGCATCGGACATTCTGCTGATTGCGATTGGCACGGGCATGGTTGTGGACGCGCTTGAAGATCTGGATGGAAGATAGCTTGTAAATGCATTGAAGCGGCACCTTAGGGAGAATTGGCCATGAAAATCGGAACACCGCTGTCGCCCACCGCCACCAAAGTCATGCTGCTGGGAGCGGGCGAACTGGGCAAGGAAGTCATCATCGCGCTGCAACGTCTGGGCGTGGAAGTCATCGCCGTGGATCGTTATGCCAACGCGCCGGGCCATCAGGTCGCGCACCGTGCGCACGTTATCGACATGGCGGACGGCAAGGCGCTGCGCGCGTTGATTGAAAAGGAACAGCCGCAGTTGGTGGTTCCCGAAATCGAAGCGATTGCGACCGAGATGCTGGCGAAGATCGAAGCCGAGGGTCTGGCCGAGATCATTCCCAATGCGCGCGCCGCGCAGCTCACCATGAATCGCGAAGGCATCCGGCGTTTGGCGGCGGAGGAGCTGGGACTGTCGACTTCGCGCTATGCGTTTGCCGAAAGCGCCAATGAAGTGCGCATCGCGGCCAATAGTCTGGGCTATCCCTGTGTTATCAAGCCGGTGATGTCGTCGTCGGGCAAAGGTCAGTCGGTATTGAACGCGCCGGAAGAGATCGACAAGGCATGGGATTACGCGATGACGTCGGGGCGGGTGAAGCATGGCCGCGTGATTGTGGAAGAAATGATCCGTTTCGATTATGAAATCACGCTGCTTACCGTGCGTTCGGCCGGCGACAATGGAAAAGTCAAGACCTCGTTCTGCGAACCGATCGGCCACGTGCAGGTGAAGGGTGATTATGTAGAAAGCTGGCAGCCGCAGCCGATGAGTGAAATCGCTTTGTGGCGCGCGCGCGATATCGCAAAAAAAGTCACCGACAATCTCGGCGGGCGCGGTATTTTCGGCGTGGAAATGTTCATCAAAGAAGATCAGGTGTGGTTCAGCGAAGTTAGTCCGCGCCCGCATGACACCGGCATGGTCACCATGATCACGCAGGTGCAAAACGAATTCGAACTGCACGCGCGCGCGATTCTGGGTTTACCGGTCAACACCGAATTGCGTAGCCCCGGCGCCAGCGCCGTGATCTACGGCGAACTCGAAGCCACGGGCATTGCTTTTGAAGGCGTCGATGAAGCGCTGCGCGTGCCGCACAGTGACATCAGGCTGTTCGGCAAGCCGGAAAGTTTCGCCAAACGCCGCATGGGCGTGGCACTGGCTTATGCCTCCACGGTGAAAGAAGCGCGCGACCGGGCCAAACTGGCCGCAAGCAAAGTCAGGCCGGTGAAAGGCTAGTTTAAGTTTGCGGGGTTAATTTATAAGGCGCCTGACCTGAACAATTTACGATGGGGATCATATGAACGGCGTCTTTCTCGACATGGCGACGATTCAGCGCGGCGATTTGGACTTCGCGCGTCTGCTGAGCGTGTTACCGGCGTGGAAATTCCATAACACGACGACCGTGGCGCAGATGGCGCGGCGCATTGGGCAGGCCGAAGTGGTGGTTTGCAATAAAGCGTATCTGGGTCCGGTGACATTGGCGGCGGCAAACAAATTGAAGTTGATCTGCATTACCGCCACCGGCACCAATAACATTGATCTGAATGCCGCCAAGGAGCGGGGCATTGCGGTATGCAATGTGGCCGGTTATGCGGCCGCTTCGGTGACTCAGCATGTTTTTTCGTTAATTCTTTCTTTGGTCACGCAACTGGAAAAATATCATGCCGCCGTGAAGAACGGCGCATGGCAGCGCGCCACCACGTTCAGTCTGCTGGATTATCAAATTTGGGAATTGGCCGGTAAATGCATCGGCATTATCGGTTATGGATCGCTGGGGCAAGCGGTGGCGCGTGTCGCAAAAGCGTTTGGTATGAACGTTTTGATCGCGGCACGCACGGGACAGGACGCGAGAGCCGGGCGCGTGCCATTGCATGACTTATTGCCGCGTGCGGATGTGGTCAGCGTGCACTGCCCGCTGACCGAGCAAACCACCGGACTGATCGGCGCTTACGAACTGGGACTGATGCAGCGCCACGCCTTGCTGATCAATACCGCGCGCGGCGGCATCGTCGACGAAGCCGCGCTCGCCGAAGCGCTGCGCACGCACCGCATCGGCGGAGCCGGGGTGGACGTACTGACGGTTGAACCGCCGGTTAACGGCAACGCCTTGCTCACCGCGGATCTTCCGAATCTGATCGTAACGCCGCATATCGCCTGGGCCAGCCGCGAAGCCCGCCAGCGTCTTATCGATGAAGTAGCCAAGAACATCGTGATGTTTTTTCGCGGTGAAACACTTAATCGGGTGGTATAAAATTTTACCGCTCAACTAAGTAGGGCATTGAAGTCTGCCGGAGATCATCCCGCGCCGCTCGATACCTTTCAAAATCAGGAAGTCAGCCCGGCTTCTTCAAAATTACAGGCAGGTTGCCGGAATCCTCACCATTCGCCACCGACAATACCAGGCTTGCGGCGCTATCGGGCACTTCAAAAACCACCTCGCCTTCTTTGGCGCTGCGGGCTTCCACCAGGGCGTTTAAAAAATTGATCGGCGCGCGCGGCACACCGTCGATGATCAGGCGAAAAGAATCGCTCCAGAAGCCCAGATCCGAGCGTCCCAGATTGGTTAGGCGCACGGAAATTTTCAAAGTCAGTTTGCCGGTATTTTTATTGTCAACCTGCGCTACCAGAATCTTATAGGTCCCGTCGGCCCGGTGGCTGCGCAAGGTCACTTCGGTGCCGGATGGAAATGACACCGAATAAGACCGCGCATGCTCAGTGGCTGAAATTGTTGTTTCTTTAGGCGCAGGTGTTGTGCTCAATGCCGTGGCCTCCGCTGGCTTGGCCGTGTCGTGGTAAGACGGCGGCGATAGAGCTGCCTTTTCTTTATTGCCCAGCAGCCCGATTTGATGAAGCGCCACCAACAACCCCGCCACTGCGGTAATCAACCCCGCGCTTGCCGTTAAAATCCCGGGCAGCGTTTGCCACCAGGATCGCGCCGATTTATCAGCTTCATTCATTGTCCGGTTCCTGTCGTTCAGTTATTGATATGCCGCGCAATTGCGGAACCCAACAGTGCGCTTGCGAAGATTAGCGGATGAGGAAACTTCATGTGTTGGTTTTTTTCCTGTCGACAAGAACGCCGTGCTAAATCTCTGCGACATCTGCGTCAATTACTTCAGGCAATGGTGGCGCCACACTCAATAGGGCAGGGGAATTACAAGGATGTACATGCATCCGTTTTGACCCGCAGCACCGCTTCTTGTTGAAACTGCGACTTGTAGGCCGCGACAATTTCAAGCACGGCGGTCTCGTTGATTTCATTGTTCGGGTGCACCAGATTCAGCACATGCGATGCTTCTTGAATAATGGCACCGTCGGCGGCACGCCATTGGCCCGATGCTTCCCAAACTGTCAAGCCTTGCGGGAACCGGGGCGTGACAGTTTTTCGCAAAAACTCGGCCCATTCCTCCGGCGTGACGATTCCATTGGGTTTGGCAGTGCCGAAGTATAGAGACTCATGCAGCGCCGGGCGCTCGTCCGTTTTACAGACAGGCTGATGCAAGGATGCGCAGGCGGGGAGCGCAAGCGCCGATGCAACGACGAAGGCAAATCGGGACAGAGACATGCGAGGAGGATGCGTTTCTGGTTATCCGGGAATTTCTGCCTCGACGAGCTGCGCAAGCAGTGTGAGCGATTCCTGCCAGCCAAGGTAGCAAGCCTGCGGCGGAATGGCTTCCGGGATGCCTTCTTGCACGATGTGTATTTCAGTACCGCAAAATACCTGCCTTAGGGAAATAGTCGTTTGCATTTCCCCGGGCAGATTGGCGTCGTCGAATTTGTCGGTGTGAACGATGCGTTCGTTAGGAACCAGTTCAAGATATTTTCCGCCGAAAGAATGGCCATGCCCCGTGGAGAAGTTCGTGAACGACATTTTGTAGGTGCCGCCCACTCGCGCGTCGAGATGATGAACCTTGCCGGTGAAGCCATGGGGCGGAAGCCATTTAACCATTGCGTCGGCATCGAGAAAGGCTCGATAAACTCTTTCAGGCGGGGCCCGCAGAACACGATGGAGCTTGACAGTATTGGTGGGCATGGACGTTTCCTTTGCAGTGATATCGTTTAGTTAAATTTTAAAGCAATTCGATCAACGGGTGGACATGTAATTACCCGAGTGGGTTTTGAGGTTATAAATTCTCCAGAGTCTGTGGAGAAATTTCGAAAAGCGAGCGTGGCTTGATTGCGGTGCGCGTAAGGGAGGCACTCAGCCCCGGCGCTTGGGTAATTGATAGCGCAACTCCGCGAAACCTGGACCGATTTGACGAACGGCCTGTAATTGCCAAGGTGGGTTCGTGACCCTACGGGGGAAGAGTTGCTTGCCTTTACCCAGGGTGACGGACGCCACCTGAATGATGGCTTCATCCAGCAGCCCGGCGTCATGGAACTGCCCCGCAAGGTCGCCGCCCCCGACGATCCAGATATTCTTGTTTGCTGCGGCGCGCGTCATCTCGGCATGCACGACGTGAACACTGCCTTGAACAAAGCGGATGTCCGCACCTTCAATGAGCGGTAATTCTCGGTGTGTGAAGACCCACGTCGGTTGTGTGTATGGCCAGGCGGAACCGGATTCCAGCGCGACCTTGTCCGGATGACGAAGCATCCACTCGTAGGTTGTT
>CAZHHW010000014.1:0-46374 GCA_964532385.1 uncultured Gammaproteobacteria bacterium
CGGGCGGCCCGCATTACTTACCGCGCTTCGCCACCGAACGCACATTCACGGTGAATACCTCGGCGGTGGGCGGGAATACCGCGCTGGCGGCGTTGCCGGAAGAATAAATCCGCAGTGGGTTGAGATTACGTCAGCCGCGCGGACGTAATCTCGAATTCCTCAAACTCCTCCGCCAGCCAGCGTTCCACCGTGGTGCTGGCGTAGTGATCCAAACCTTGTTCCGATTTTTGTTTTTGAATCAGGCTCAACAGCACATCGCATTTCACGACGTCGGGGGTGTAGTGGCGGGCGAGGTGTTCGACCGCGTGCGGCTGGTTCGGGCGAATCGGCGGCAGGGCGAACGCGCTGATGTGGATGGTTTGAAAACGCACGCTGGAAAAGATCGGAATGAGTTTTTCCATAATGCATTCTTGCACGTATTCGCTGCTTACGGTGGCGATGTGCTGCGCCGCATCCAGCAGATACCCGTCGACCACGTTTTGCGTTCGCAGAAAATCCAGGGCCGGGTAGTAACCCAGTTGCGCATGCATCACGTAGTCATGGGTTTGTTGCGCGATATCCGCCCCCAGCGTGTAGGGCGAGGCCGGCAAATGTTGCATGAGCGCGGCGCGGGGTACGCGGGCGCGCAAGGCAAGGGCGACGTTGGCGATGTGCAGTGAGTTCATGTGACCGGTAACATGGATCGCGTGATCAAGTGTTGTGAGCCGGGACAAGTCGAGTTAAATTGCGCATCCCTTCCCCATAATGATAATGCGCTCCGGCCATGTTTCGGACACTAGCAAAATTACTGCAGGTATTGAACTCGGAAACTGCACCCGGCCAGATCAGTCTGGGTGTGGTTCTGGGCATGGTCATGGGATTTACGCCGTTTTTTACGTTGCATAATTTACTGATCTTGCTGGTGGTGCTGGTGTTGCGCGTGAATGTATCCGCGTTCCTGCTGGGTCTCGCGCTGTTTTCCGCGCTGGCTTATTCGCTCGACCCCCTGTTTCATGCGCTGGGCTTGACGCTCTTGCACGCCGAAGCGCTGCAAGAATTGTGGACCGCCTTTTACAACACCGCCATCGGGCGTCTGGAACATTTCAATAACACCGTCGTGCTGGGCAGTCTGGTGGTCGCGCTGGGTTTATTTGTGCCGTTGCTGTTGCTGATGAACAAGCTGATTACCCATTACCGCACTCACGTGCCCGCCTGGTTCAAGAACAGCCGTCTGGTCACGATGTTCAAAGCCAGCCATTTCTATACGGTGTATCAATCGGTAGCGCGGGTGGTCCCGCCGTGATGCGCTGGGTGCGGGGCTGGAGTCTGGCGGTCTTCGTCGTGCTCGTCGTGGCGCTGGCGGGCGCGACGGTATTGTTCGCCGACCGCCTGGTGAAAGGCGCGGTCGAATCGGTGGGCAGCAGCCTCAATGGCGCGCAAGTCGAGCTGCGGAGCGCAAGCTTGTCATTTAGTCCGCTGGGATTCGCGCTGGCGGATTTGCAGGTCACCGACGCGCACGAACCGATGCGCAATGTGGTACAGATTCAGCGCATCAAATTCGCGCTCGATGGCTACGCCTTGCTGCGCCGCAAGATCGTGATCACTGATCTGAACGCCGAAGGCGTGCGTACCAATACTCCACGCACGCGTTCCGGCGCATTGCCGCAGGTGCCTGCGCCCGTACCCGAAACCCAGAAGGCCAGCCTGCTTTCGAGTTTTTCATTTCCGCAAGTGGATTTGCCCGATGCGAAACAATTCATCGCCGCTAATGAGTTAACCACGGCCAAGCTTGCCGAGCAGTTGCGTAATGAACTCGACCAGGCCAAAGAACAATGGAACCAGCGTCTGACGGAGTTGCCCGACAGCGCCGCCCTGAAGGAATACGAACAGCGTATCCAGCAGGCCAAGCCGAACCTCAAGGGCGATGTGCTGCAAGATGTGCAGGAAATCGCTGCTGGCATTCAGCGGTTGCAAACGCTACGGGAAGAAATCGGCAGGGATGTCGAACGTGTGAAAGCGGTGCGCCAGGCCTGGAATTCGGACTGGGATCTATGGACGCAGCATACCAAGGCGCTGGCCGCGGCGCCGGGCGCGGATCTTGACCGTTTGAAAAGCAAATATTCGCTGGATGCCAAAGGTTTTGCCAATGCCACGCGTGCGCTGTTCGGCGGCCAGGTCGCACGCTGGACCGACACCGGCTTGTACTGGTACGACAAGGCCAAACCCTTGCTCGAAAGCGAGCGCGCCGCGCCGCCGCCGCAGCCCCAACGCGGCAAAGGCATCGATGTGCATTTCGCGGAGCGCGATCAATTGCCCGGCTTCCTGATTCGCAGCGCCAAGCTCGGCCTGGAGGTTCCGGCCGGCATCCTGCGCGGCGAGATCCGTAACATCACCAACGATCAAGTCACGCTCGGGCACCCGCTGACATTTAATTTTTTTGCCGAGAAAATGCCGGGACTGCAAGACCTGGAACTGGAAGGCGTGCTGAATCACGTGGTGCCCGGCGCCGCATTGGATAGCGCACGCTTCAAGGCGCATGGCGTGGCTATTCAGCGTTTCGAAGTATTGCATCAACCGCGCTTCCCGCTGGTTTTGAGCGATGCCGCCGTGGATCTGGATGCGGCGGCGCAGTTAAAGGGCGGCCACTTGCAGGCGGACCTCAGCGCGGCTTTTAAAACTGTAAAGCTGGGCACCGATCTGCAAGACGGCGGCGGCGAGCTGGAAAAAATTCTGTCGGCGGCATTGGCCGAGGTGCACCATTTCACGCTGAAGGGGCAACTGCAAGGTTCATTGCAGGATTACGACGTTGAATTGCATTCCGATCTCGACGAGCTGTTACGCACGGCCATGAGCAAACAGTTCCGCGCGCGCGCCGACAAGTTTGTCGCCGAAATCGAGGCCCAGCTCAATGCAAAAGCCCAGCAGGCACAGCATGAAATAGAAGCCAAACTGGGCGGTTTGAAGAGCATCGGCGGCGGCATCGAACAGCGCCGTAAACAGGTGGACGAGGTACAGCAGAAAACCGAGCAGGAGTTGCGCGCCGCCACGGACAAACAAAAATCCGCCGCCACACAGCAGATGGATGAACAAAAACAATCGGCTAAACAAAAAGCCGCCCAAGAGGCCGGCAAGCTGAAAGATCGTTTGAAAGAGCAGCTCAAGTTCTAGCCTCCCAGCAGCTTCGCTGCTCTCTCCATGAACCGCTCCGGAAGCTGTCTATACTCATCTAGGTCATAGACCGCACGACTTCGCTGGAACAGTCTGCGGGAGCAGTGTGTTTCTCCATGGGTTGATACGGGGACAGGTGATGCTTCACAGTCCGTTTCGCGCACGCCGCCGATTCAGCGCCGCCGCCGAGGTCATGACTTGGCGCTTTGCTGCGGGTTGGGCCGTGGCATTCGGGCTTGCCATGTGTGCCGAATGCGCCGCGGCGGAGGCTTTGGACGAGCCGATCTTACCTCTGCCGCAGGTCATGGAGTTGGATCCCGGCCGGGTTGCCCTGGGCGAAAAACTCTTCAATGATCCGCGCTTGGCGCACAACAACGCGTTGGCGTGCGCGAGTTGCCATCAAATCGAGCAGGGCGGTGGTGACGGATTACCGCGTTCCATCACCAACAGCGGCGACGCCGACCTCACCAACGCCCCCAGCATTTTTAACCGTGCGTTCAACTTCCGGCAGACCTGGCGCGGCGCGTTTCGCACGCTCGAAGAACAGGCCGAGGCCGACCTCATGAACCCCAGTCATGCTGCCACCACATGGGAGGAGTTATTGCCGAAACTCGAAGCCGATGCCGGCTACGCTGCCCGTTTCGTGCAGATTTACGGCGCGTTGCGCAAGGAACACGTGCTTGACGCCATCGCCGCCTACGAGCGCTCGCTGGTCACACCGAACGCGCCGTTCGACCGTTATCTGCGCGGGGATGCGGATGCCATCAATGCCGAGGAAAAGCATGGCTATGCCTTGTTTAAAAGCTACGGTTGTATCAGTTGTCATCAAGGGATCAACGTGGGTGGCAATCTGTTCCAGAAGTTCGGCCTGTTCGAGAATTACTTCAAATTGCGCGGCGGTCCACTGACGCTTGCCGACCTGGGCCGCTTCAACGTGACGCACGATGAGCGCGATCGCCATGTATTCCGCGTACCCAGCCTGCGTAATGTTGCCGTGACCGCCCCGTATTTTCATGATGGCAGTATCGACCGTTTGGATCTCGCCGTGGGCATCATGGCGCGGGTGCAGCTCGGCCGGCGGCCGCCCGCGGACGACGTGCAAGCCATCGTCGCCTTCCTGACCAGTCTCACTGGCGAATATCAAGGGCGGCCGCTGGCGCCACGGACTGCGCCGTGAATCGACTTGGATGGCGCGTGGCTTTGGTGCTGGCGGCGCTGCTGTTTGTGCTGGGCGCGCTTTACACATTAGCGACGCGTCTGGACGCCACGGCGGCATTTTCCGAGCGTCCGCTGTTCCGTTCACTGATTCGTCTGGATGCGGAATTGAACCGCGACCTGTTGCTACTGCGCAGTGGCTTATTGCGTTATTACGATCCCATCAATGCGACCCTTGCGACACTGTATCAGCGGGTGGGGGAATTAAGACGAGCGGGGCCAGAACCGTTACGTGAAAATCTATCCGCACTGACCGAGGCGATTAAAGCCACTGAAGATAACGTCGAACAGTTTAAATCCGACATCGCGGTATCGCGCAACTCGATCATGTACATGATGCTGCTGACGAACCGCCGCTTTGAACGGCCTGCCACAGGCGAGAATGCGGTGTTGAACGCCATGTTGTCGCGCTTGGACAATACGCTGGTGCGCTATTTCTATAACCCGCGCGGTGAGACGCGCAAGGAAGTGCAAATCGCGCTGCAGGCGATCGACGACCGCAAATGGTCGACAAGCTTGCGCACCGAGGTGGAAGAATTGACCATGCACGCGAGTGTGGTTTTGCAACGTGCCACGCGGATCGATGAAACTTTGAGCGTTCTGCGCATGGACCCGTTGGGTGAGCAAGTGCGGCGCGTCGAACAGCTCCACGCCGAATATGCGCGCAATGCGGCAGAGCGCGCCCACCGTTACTGGATTGCAATTCTTGGCGTGGCATTGTTGCTCGCCCTGTATGTCACGTATGCGTTTCGGCGCCTGCGCCATGCCGAAGCCGAGCTTGCGGGCAGCGAGGTGCGCTTCCGCGCCACCTTCGAACAGGCTGCCGTGGGCATGGCGCAAGTAGCGCTGGACGGCCGCTGGTTGCGCGTCAATCAAAAAAGTTGCGACATTCTGGGTTACAGCGCTGCCGAGCTGATGACACGCCGCTTTCAGGACGTTACCCATCCGGATGATCTAGCGTCCGGAATGGATTACATGCACAGCATGCTCGCGGGGCGCATCGCGACATTTTCCACGGAAAAGCGCTACATTCACAAAAACGGCTCTGCGGTGTGGGCCAACTTGACGGTGTCGCTGGTGCGCACCAAGGCGGGCTTGCCGGATTATTTTATTTCGGTCATCGAAGACATCGACGCACGCAAGCGCATTGAGCTTGAACATGAACGATTGGCGGCTTTGATTGAAGCTTCCTCCGAATTCATCGGCACGGCCACGCTGGACGGTCATGTGACTTATCTGAATCCGGCCGGTTGCAAACTGCTCGGTCTTGATCCGGCCGAAGTGACGCACAAGTCCATCTCCGAATTTGTTAGCGAGAAATTTCTTCCCGAGGTGCAGAACGTCATCTTGCCCACGGCGATGCGCGACGGCTTTTGGAGCGGTGAATTCTACTTGCGACATTTTGTGAGCGGTGCCGAAGTTGCCGTGCAACAGTATGTCTTTATCATTAAAGATCCGCGCACGGGCGTGCCGGCCTTCCTTGCCAACATCAGTCACGATATTCGCCAGCGAAAGCAGGCTGAGCAGGAAATCCAGCAGCTCAATACCGAATTGGAACAACGCGTCCGGGCCCGCACCGCGCAGCTCGAAACCGCCAACCGGCAGTTGGACTCGTTTGCATATTCAGCGTCGCATGATTTACGCACACCGTTGCGCGCCATCGACGGATTCAGTCAAGCCTTGCTCGAAGATTGCGGTCCTGTGCTGAGTCCCGCCGGGCGCGACTACCTTGCGCGCGTGCGCGGCGCGACGCTGCGCATGGCGCAACTCATCGACGATTTACTGCGATTTTCACGCGTGACGCGCATCGAAATCGCGCCGGGTGATGTGAACCTGTCCAAGCTGGCGCGCCTCGCGTTGACCCAGCTTGCGCAAGCCGATCCCGGGCGCCAGGTCGAAACCCATGTCGCCGAACCGCTGCTGGCGTGCGGCGATGCGCGTCTGCTCGCGGTGGTGCTCGACAATCTGCTGGGGAATGCCTGGAAATACACTTCGAAAACTCCGCACGCGCGCATCGAATTCGCAGCCGAGCAGCGTGCGGACGAGACGGTGTTTTACGTACGCGACAACGGTGCCGGATTCGATATGCAATACGCCGGAAAGTTATTCGGAGTATTTCAACGCCTGCATCACATCGACGAATTTCCAGGCACCGGCGT
Source organism: uncultured Gammaproteobacteria bacterium (assembly GCA_964532385.1). Taxonomy (GTDB): domain Bacteria; phylum Pseudomonadota; class Gammaproteobacteria; order SG8-11; family SG8-11; genus UBA6921. The sequence goes on from CAZHHW010000014.1 coordinate 6,522, forward strand.
GGGACTCGCCACGGTGGCCAATATCATCAATCGCCACGGCGGCCGGATCTGGGCGGAGAGCGCGCTGAAGCAGGGCTCGACATTTTATTTCACGCTTCCGGCCGGCGCGCGCGAGGCGAAGCTTTGCATGCAAAAAACGAGTGCGGAAAAATGACGGCGACAAATTTATTTCTGGCGATCGATCAAGGCGGGCATTCCAGCCGCGCGCTGGTCTTTGACGGCGGCGGCAGACTGATCGCGCAAGGGCAGGAATCCATCGCCGTGACGCACCCGCAGGAGGGCTGGGTGGAGCATGCGCCGCAGGAGGTTCTGCTTTCGACCCGGCACGCGATCGATCAGGCCGTAGCGGCTTTGGGCGAACGCCATGTCCATATTGTGGCCGCGGGTCTTGCGACGCAGCGCTCCAGCATTGTGTGTTGGGATCGAGACAGCGGTGCCGCATTGTCGCCGGTTATCAGTTGGCAAGATCGCCGCGCCGCACCGTGGGTAGAGCAATTTTATAAACATGATCCGGCGATTCATCATGCCACTGGATTATTCATGACGGCGCATTATGGAGTGAGCAAGCTGCATTGGTGCATGGAACATCTGCCTGCCGTGAAGGCGGCTTTCCAGCAAGAGCGGCTGGCGTGGGGACCGATGGCGAGCTTCATGCTGTTTAATCTGCTCGAAGAAAAACCCATGTGGGTTGATCCGGCCAATGCATCGCGCACGCTTTTGTGGAATCTGCACACACTGGACTGGGACGAAGAGTTGCTCGATTTATTCGGCGTGCCGCACGCGCCGCTGCCGCGCTGCGTGCCGACGTGTTACGAATTCGGTCATCTCAATCTGCGCGGCCGCGGTGTGCCCTTAACAGTCATGACCGGCGACCAGTCGGCGGCTCTGTATGCGTTTGGCGCGCCGCATCATGCCACGGCCTATGTCAATATCGGCACCGGAGCATTCGTGCAGCGGGTATGCGGCGGCAATATCGACTATGCGCCGCGTCTGCTCACCAGTGTGGTGCTGCAATGCGGCGACGCGATCGAGCATGTGCTGGAAGGCACGATCAACGGCGCGGGCAGCGCCCTTCTGGAAGTGGAAGGCCAATTGGGTGTCAGCATTCATGAGGCCGAATCCGGCATGGCGCACTGGCTGGAGACGGTTAACGCCGTGCCGCTGTTTTTGAACGGAGTCTCCGGCCTGGGCTCGCCCTATTGGCTGCCGCGGTTTGCATCGCAATTTATCGGCACCGGCACGGCCGCCGAAAAACTGGTGGCGGTGGTGGAAAGCATTGTGTTTCTGACGCAAGTCAATCTGAATGAAATGGAGTCCTTGTTTGTCTCACCGCAACGCATTGTTGCGAGCGGCGGCCTGGCGCACCTGGATGGAATATGTCAACGCCTGGCTGATCTGAGCGGCCGTCCGGTATACCGCCCGGCCGAGGTCGAGGCCACGGCGCGTGGTACCGCATTTCTGCTCGCCGGACGGCCGGCGCAATGGGCAGAACCGGAACCCGGGAGTTTATTTCAGCCGCAAATCAACGCCGCGTTGCAACTACGTTTTGAGCAGTGGCAGGCGGCAATGCGGCGCGCAATTGCACGCAGCTAATCGACGCGGCTGAGCTTGGGAGGCGTTTCCTGGCTTTGATGCAAGAGGGTCAGTTCTTTGCTTATTATTTTCAAGGTGGGATAATCCGCGCCGTAAATTCCGGTCAAGATCACCATGGCCCGCTGGTAGAGCGGCTCGGCCTTGGCATACAGCGCCTGTACCACGCGCTGGCGTAGCGAAATTTGCGTATGCAGCGCCGCGAACCGTTGCGAAGATAAAGCCGCGTCATGCGCAGCTCCCTCCGCTGCGGTCAGCTTGGTTTCGAAATTATTGTTGTACTCCGCCTCGTGTTTTGCGCGCGTGTGGTAAACGTTGGCCAGGCTGTAAAGCGCCACCGCCAGGCGCGGATTATCAGTGTCAAGTTCCGCTTCCATGATTTCCGCGGATTCGCGGTAAAAGCGTTCGGCCTCGTCGTATTTTTCCTGCTTCATGCACACCTGGCCCAGGCTGAATAACGAGTCGGCGACCGCGACATTACGCGGTCCAAAGTTGTTCTGCTGGATTTCCAGCGCGCGCAAATAGTTTTCTTCGGCGGCACGTGCGTCGCCTTGAACGGCATAAATGTTGGCCAGCTTGATCAAGCTGTTCGCCACGTTCAGATGATTCGGACCCGATGCGTCTTCCCACAAATTCGCGGCTTGCTTGAAAAACAGGATCGCGTTATCGGTTTGTCCCGAGTGCTCGTACACGATGGCGAGATTGTAGGTGGATTGCGCGACTGCAGAGCTGTCCTGGCCTGCGGCCGTCATGCGGATTTGCAAGGCACGCAGGTGCAGCGCTTCACCGCTCGCATATTCGCCCTGCATTACATTGACGTTGCCCAGATTATTCAGCGCTGTCGCGACTTCTGGATGCGATGGGCCATAGTGGCGTTCCAGAATCTCGGCGGCCGCCTGGTATTGTTTTTTTGCGCGTTCGAAATCTTCCTGCGATTCGTACACGACGCCCAGTTTGTTCATGCTATCGGCGGTGTAAGGATGGCCGGGACCGAAGGCCGATTGCGCCAGCGCCAAGGCACGGCGGATCACGGTTTCGGCCGCTTCGAGATTACCGGCCGAATAGTCGTTAATGAATTGCCGCGTCAGCGTGTTCCACTCGTCTTCAGCGGCATATTCATTCGCGACGATTGAACCGGCCGCAGGTAGGGAGCTGAGCTTGGCAATAATTAATGGCGGCGTAGCGGCGGGGTTCGCACTTGCCAAAGCGCCCGCCAATAAACCCGCCGCGCCGCACCACCCTGAAAACATTCCGCGCATCAGCATCATCTCCGGGCGAGATCCTTCTCCGCTATGATTGATTTAAATTGTCCTGTTAATCACATTTATCGGCGAGGCTCGAACGTGCTTTAGCCGCCGCTGTTTGCGCGAAACAGGGCGCCATGAAGCCCGATGAATGACCCCGACGAAACCGATCAATGTTGCACACGCGGATCATCCGGCTTGAGTTCGACTGTTTGCATCGCGCCAGTATTGCTCGCAAGGTAAGGCGCCGCGGCCGCCGCCATGTAGGGCAGCAAGCGGCGCAAATCGTTCGAGGGATCAATCAAGCGAATGGTGGTCTTCCATGCCTGTTTGCCCGTGTTTTCGCCATTGGCGAGCTCATCCGCTTCGAGCGTGGCGAAATGGTTGTACAGGGTCTGGCTGTTCAGTTCGGTGGTGTAACCGATCACTTGAGTGCGCAAAGGAACATAGACCGTGCTGGTGGTTTCGGTTTTCAACCCGGCGGAGTCGGTCTTGATTTCTTTGTAGGTGATATTTTCACCGCCGCTGACGTGATAAAGCGGCCGCAAATAGCTGTACAGTTCATTGTGGCCGCTGGAGGTGCCGTAGCTGAGGTTGATGGCAATGCTCGCATCGGCGCGTGCCGCCGCTTCAACGTAGCCCTTGGCTTGCAATATCCGGCGGAACTGCGCCGAGAACTCGCGAAAATACAGATCGCTGTCTTTCACATCGTTCATGCCGCTGGTTAACACATATTTAACGCCTGCAACCGGCGTGGTACTTTCGGCGATGGAGTCGACTCCGACGACATACGTTGTGGCGCATCCGGGAAGCAACAGCAGAGCGAACAAGCATAAAAATGTCCGTGGCATGGAAGTCATCCTTCTATAAGAGTGAGACCTTACTGTAAGGGGCTGCGGCTGTATGTGTCTAAACGAACAGAACATTTGGCGCTTCTTCTACCCATTGGGGATGTATTAAAAAATCACTGTCCCCTATAAATTAGATAATTCTGATGAACCTTCGACAGGCCACCTCCATGCCGGATTCCGCTGCCCGATTTCTGTACGTTCTGACTCACCCCACCTCCGGGAGTTTCATCGCAGCAGCTTGGTTGCTCAATTTGCTAACCATGGGGCCGGCCTGTGCCACGGAAAATTTGGAAACCGCCGTGGCAACACTGCAAAGTGTGGCTCGCGAGCAGATCTACGACGCGGTGGTTGAGGCTGTGAAACAAGGCACCGTCTCCGCACAGACGGCGGGGCGGGTGCAGGCGGTGTATTTCGATGTGGATGATTACGTGCCCAAAGATGCCGTGATGGTGCGCTTTCGCGACAAGGAGCAACAGGCGGGGATGCAGGCGGCGCAGGCCGCGGTGAAAGAAGCCGAGGCGCGTTTCGCCGAGGCGCAGGCGGAATTCAAACGCATCCAGGATGTGTTTGAAAAGCGAGTTGTGGCGCAAGCGGCCTTCGACAAAGCCAGCGCGGAATTGGGCGTCGCGCAGCAACGCCTGGATGCCGCGCAAGCGCGCCTGGCGCAAGCGCAGGAGCAGCTCGATCACACTGTGGTGCGCGCGCCGTACAGCGGCATTGTGGTCAAGCGGCACATTGAAGCGGGTGAAACCGCGAATGCCGGTCAAGCCTTGATGAGCGGCTATGCGCTGGATGAATTGCGCATCACCGCGACCGTGCCGCAAAGCGTGATTCAAGCGATTCGCAGTAATAATCGCGCGCGGATTATTTTCCCCAGCCAGAACAACCGTGTGGTCGCGCCGAAAACCTTGCGGATTTTCCCGTTCGCCGATGCGCAAACGCACAGCTATAAAGTGCGCATGAATCTGGCCGCCGGACAGGAGGGATTATTGCCCGGGATGTTTGCCAAGGTGGCTTTCGTCACCGGCGAGGAGCAGCGCTTGTTGATACCCGCGACCGCCTTGGTCCAGCGCAGTGAAATCGACGCGGTCTACGTGGTGGCGGCCGATGGCAGAATTTCATTTCGGCAAGTGCGTATCGGGCGCCGTTTCGATACGGACCAGCTTGATGTGCTGGCCGGACTCGACGCCGGCGAACGTGTCGCGGTGGATCCGCTGCGTGCCGGTGTGCAACTGAAAGAACAGGCGGCGCCGTCACGATGATCCCGAAACTCGGCATCGCGGGAAATATTGCGCAGCGTTTCCTCACCTCCGCAATCACGCCGCTGTTGGCGTTGCTGGGAATATTGCTCGGTCTGTTCGCGGTGATCGTGACGCCGCGCGAAGAAGAACCCCAAATCAACGTCACCTTCGCGAACGTCTTCATCGCTTATCCGGGCGCGTCGGCGCAAGAGGTCGAGCAGGTGGTGGCCACTCCGGCCGAACAAATAGTCGCGGAAATTTCCGGCGTCGAACATGTGTATTCGGTTTCGCAACCCGGTCTGGCGATTCTGACTGTGCGCTATCGCGTGGGCGAAGACCGTACCGCCGCAATCGTGCGTCTGTACAACGCGATTTATTCGCACCAGGACTGGCTGCCTGCCAACCTGGGTGTGGCGCAACCGATCATCAAACCCAAGGGCATCGACGACGTGCCCATCGTGACATTAACGTTGTGGACCGATGATCCGTTGCGCGGCGGGCATGAATTATTACGTGTGGCGCACGCCATCGAAGCTGAACTCAAACGTGTACCCGATACCCGCGATATCTATACCATCGGCGGGCCCGAGCAGGTGGTGCGTGTGAGTCTGGATGCCGCGCGCATGGCCGGCTACGGCATCGGCGTGGATGATTTGCGGCGCGCACTGAGTGCGAGCAACGTGTCGGTCGCGGCGGGTGCGCTGGTTGATAACAACCAGGAAATTCTAGTGCAAGCGGGCGCGTTTCTCGGCAACGCCGAAGAGGTGGCGGATCTGGTGGTCGGCGTACACCAAAATACCCCGGTATATTTGCGCGACGTCGCCGGCGTGAAGCTGGGTGCGGACCAACCCGAACGTTATGTGTGGTTTGGCACCGGCGCCGGAGCCGCACAAGCCGTGGCGGGTGAACACCCGGCGGTGACCATCGCCATCGCCAAGAAACCCGGCACCAATGCAGTAACGATCGCCGCACAGCTCGCCACCCGCATCGAACAATTGCACGGCACCTTCATACCCGACGGTGTGCACGTCAGCATCACGCGCAACTACGGCGCGACCGCCAACGACAAAGCCATGAAGTTGATCAGCAAACTGGTGTTTGCGACCTCGGCCGTGGTGGTGCTGGTGTTGATCGCGCTGGGTGCACGCGAAGCTTTGATCGTGGGCGCGGCGGTGGTGATCACCTTGGCGATCACCCTATTCGCATCCTGGGCGTGGGGCTTTACATTAAATCGCGTGTCGTTGTTCGCGCTGATTTTTTCCATCGGTATTCTGGTGGACGACGCCATCGTGGTGGTGGAGAACATTCACCGTCACCGCTTGCTGGGCGGAAAATCTTTGCGTGAAGCCATCCCGCTGGCGGTGGATGAGGTCGGCGGTCCTACCATTCTCGCGACGTTCACGGTGATTGCGGCATTGCTGCCGATGGCATTCGTCAGCGGTTTGATGGGACCGTACATGAGCCCGATTCCTATCAATGCCAGCATCGGCATGCTGATTTCCCTGGCGGTCGCTTTTATTGTCACGCCCTGGCTCACGCTTAAGGTGTTGGGGCATGGTACGGAACAGATGCATGCGCCCGTGCACAACTCGGACGACGGGTTTTTGTATCGCCTTTTCCAGCGGCGCATGACGCCGTTTCTGAACGGTGATGCCGGTGCGGCGCTGCGTTGGAAATTGCTCGCGGCGATTATCGGCTTGATCCTGGTGTCGATCAGCCTGGCGGCGTTCAAGCTGGTCGTGATGAAAATGCTGCCGTTTGACAACAAGTCGGAATTTCAGGTGGTGGTGGATATGCCGGAGGGCACGTCGTTGGAGCAGACCGCGCGCGTGTTGCACGAGCTGAGCGCGCATCTGGCGACAGTCCCTGAGGTTGACAATTATCAGAGTTATGCCGGAACCGCCGCGCCGATCAACTTCAATGGTTTGATCCGCCAATATTATTTACGCAAGGCGGCGCACATGGGCGACATTCAGGTCAATCTCGTCTCCAAACACGCGCGCGACCGCAGCAGCCACGAGATCGCCGCATCGGTGCGTGCGCCGCTGCAATTGATTGCGCGGAAATACGCGGCCAACATCAAGATCGTCGAAGTGCCGCCCGGTCCGCCGGTGCAGTCACCGCTGGTTGCGGAAGTGTATGGCCTGGATTACGACGCACAGAGGCGCAGCGCCAAGGCGCTGCGCGCGGTGTTCGAGAAAACCGCCGACGTGGTCGATATCGACGACAGTATCGAAACGCCCGCCCCCAGACTGCTGGTTAAAGTGGGCCAGCAGAAAGCCGCGTTGCTGGGGGTGTCGCAACGCACGGCCACGGAGGCGCTGCGTGTGGCATTGAACGGCGACGATGTCAGTTATCTGCACAGCGCGCATAACAAATATCCCGTGCCGTTGCGGCTGGGATTTCCCGCCGCCGATAAAGTCGATATCGACAGTGTGTTGACATTACAGGTGCGCAATGATGCCGGGGCCTTGGTGTCTTTGTCGGAGGTGGTCAATGTCGACAAACAAAGCCGTGAGCGCGCGATTTATCACAAGGACTTACTGCCGGTGACCTTTGTTACCGGCGATGTGGCGGGAAAAATCGACAGCCCCTTGTACGGCATGTTCGATATTTATCGTCAACTGGGCGAGGGTCAATTGCAACAGTTTCTTATTGATCCCCCCGGCGATCCGTACCACGATTCGGTGAAATGGGAGGGCGAGTGGCAGGTGACTTACGAAACCTTTCGCGATATGGGTATGGCGTATGGCGTGGGCATGATTTTGATTTATCTGCTGGTGGTCGTGCAGTTCCGCTCGTACTTGGTACCTCTGATTATCATGGCGCCGATCCCACTGACCCTGATTGGTGTCATGCCCGGGCACGCCCTGCTGGGTGCGAAATTCACCGCCACATCGATGATCGGAATGATCGCGCTGGCGGGCATCATTGTACGTAATTCCATTTTGCTGGTGGATTTCATCAACCAGCAGGTGCGGGCAGGCGTGGATTTTCAGGAAGCCGTGATCCGTTCCGGGGCGGTGCGCGCCAAACCGATTATTTTGACGGGTTTGGCGGCGATGCTGGGCGCGTTTTTTATTCTCGACGATCCCATTTTCAATGGCCTGGCTATTGCGCTGATTTTCGGAATTTTGGTGTCGACGGTGCTGACGCTGGTGGTGATTCCGGTAATGTATTACGCACTGATGCGTGGACGTACTGCACAGATCGGAACATGACACGTTGTGTTACAAAAAATAGTTGTTATATTTCTATAAGTAAAAACCCTAGCTGAGAAGGATGTACGCTTATGGCAGACCGCAGATTGCAGGTGTTTCACGCTGTTGCCCGATTGTTGAGTTTCACAAAAGCGGCGGAGTCTTTACATATGACCCAGCCGGCCGTGACTTTCCAGGTTCGACAGCTCGAAGAACATTTCAACACACGTCTGTTCGATCGTACCCATAACCGCATCAGTCTCACCGATGCCGGACGGCGCGTATATGAATACGGCGACAAGATTTTCCGGCTGTATAACGAAATGGAAAATGCGGTGCGGGAAATTACCGGCGATGTGAGCGGCGTGTTGATCATCGGTGCCAGCACCACCATCGCGGAGTACATGCTGCCGGCCCTGCTGGGCGACTTCAAGCAAAAGTACCCGGACGTGAATATCCGCCTGCGTGTCTCCAACACCGAAGGTATTGTGTCGATGGTGGAAAACAACATCATCGACCTGGGGGTGGTCGAGGCGCCGGTGACCAACAAAAATCTGGCGGTGGAATTATGCCGCGTCGACAAGCTGGTGTGCGCTGTCCCGCCTAAGCATCCGCTGGCGAAAGAAGCCAAAATTTCCCTCAAACGTCTGCTCGAATTTCCCTACATCTGCCGCGAAGAGGGTTCGGGGACGCGCGAGGTGATTCTGGAACATCTGGCCGCGGCCGGTCTGAACGCTTCCGACCTGCATGTGATCATGGAGCTGGGTAGCCCCGAGGCGATCAAGGGCGCGGTGGAAGCCGGTATCGGCATCACCATTTTGTCCCGGGCCACATTGAATAAAGAAGTCAAGCTCGGCACCTTGGTGGCGATCGACCTGGATCCGTCCCTGGAGCGCCCCTTCTCGTTCGTGCACCAGCGGCAGAAATTCCGCCAAAACGGCGTGCAAAAACTGTTGGAATTCGCCCACCAGTACTGCGAATTACATCCGACACCGGAACTCTAGCCGGGTGTCACACTTCAAGTGATCGCGCGCGGCAAACTCCGCAGCCGGGTTTGCCGCGAGGGGTAAGACCTCCAACCGTGGGACTTGAGCCGCACCGTCTAACCAAAGAGGCTTGCAGTGCGTCCGCCCATTGAAATGAAAAGCGTAGCGCATGAACGCCGGTTGCTGGCGCTGTTCGAAGCGCTCAACGATACTGGCCGGGAAATGCTGCTGGAATATGCCGAGTTTCTCGCCAGCCGTCATGCCCGGCCGGTGTTGCTGGAACCTCTGGATATTCCGCGTCCGCACACCGAAACAGTGGTCGCAGCGATCAAGCGCCTGGTCGAGACTTTTCCGATGCTGGAGCGCAGCGCATTATTCAATGAAACGTCCGGGCTCATGGCGCAACACATGATGCACGGACATCCGGCGCCGGAAATCATCGACAAGCTGGAAGCCTTGTTCCGGCAGCATTACGCGGGCTTCGTGGAACGGCGCCAAATCGATGCTTCGGCCGAACCCCGGCTATAGTTGTTTTACCGCTTCCAATACTTCGTTGACGTGACCGTCCACTTTCACGCCGCGCCATTCCCGGCGCAGCACACCGTTCGCGTCGATGAGGAACGTGCTGCGTTCGATTCCGCGCACCTGTTTACCGTACATGTTTTTCATTTTCATGACGCCGAACAGCTCGCACAGCGTTTCGTCTTCGTCGGAAAGCAGTTCGAAAGGCAGGCATTCGTTGGTTTTAAATTTTTCATGCGACTTCAAACTGTCGCGCGACACGCCCAGGATAACGGCTCCGGCGCGCTTGAATGCATCCTGCGCATCGCGAAAATTCTGGCTTTCGATGGTGCAGCCCGGGGTCGCGTCCTTCGGATAAAAATACAGCACGACTTTCTTGCCTTTTAACGCCGCCAGCGTGATCGTCTGATCGCCGGTGGCCGTGAGTTTGAAATCCGGAACCGGCTTGTCCATCGCAATTTTTGCAGTCATGAAGATCTCCTTGTGATTTGCGTTATTTCACGGGTTCGAGAATCGCATCCAGATTGAAGCGGTCGCAATATTCGAAGAACTGTTCACGAAAACGCGTGATATGGATGGGTGCCGGGATATGAATCACCATGTGCACCGAAAACATCGCTGTGCCGGTATGCGGCGCGGGATAGCGGTCGGTGCGCAAATCCTGGATGTTGATGTTGAAGCCGGACATGAAATCCGCGAGTTGATGCACGATGCCGGGGTGATCGATGGCCACCACTTCCACGGAGTAGGGCGCGGCTTGCGGATGGTCGGTCTTGGGCTCCGTGCGCTTGGTGATCACCGTGAGGTTTTGCGCACGCCCCATCGCTTGCAGAATGGTTTCAAGTTTGGCGATTTCATTCCACTCGCCCGAGACCATCAACATCACGGCGAATTCGCCGCCCAGCACAGTCATGCGGCTGTCGACGACGTTGCCGCCGCAGTCCAGTACGGTTTTAGTCAGCGTGCTGACGATGCCGGGCTGGTCCGCTCCCAATGCCGAGATGACTAAATACTGTTCCATACCGACTCCTGCCCTGTTCATTAAAAATGAGCGGCAATTCTGCGTGAGCAATGCAGATCGTGCAATACGGAAAATCAACCGCAGAGTCCGCTTGACCTGCGCCCTTCAGGATTAAGCGGCGGGCGGTGCGGCGGGTGCGTGCATGAAGTATTTACGCCACAACTTCAATATCAGCAGCACCAGCGGTGTGCCATGCAAAAACAAATCAAAGATGTCGATCGGGCGCGCGAGGGTTCCACTGAATAACATCCGCAATTTTTCCATCAAATGCGGTTGCGGTACAAACGGCGCCAAGCCCAGCGTCAGGACCGCGATGACCAGCATGTACAACGGAATTTTATCCAGCCAGCGCATGATGTGTTAGCCCGGTTGCTGTGCGGCTTGCGCATCCTGTGCCGCGATTTCGCGGCGTACGGCGTCCATGTCCAGAGCTTTCACTTGGCTGATCAGTTCTTCCAGTTGCGACTTAGGCAGGGCGCCGGGTTGCGCGTAAAGCAGAATTTGTTCGCGAAACACCATCAGCGTGGGGATCGAGCGGATATCGAATTGCCCGGCCAGTTCCTGCTGGTCTTCGGTGTTGACTTTAACAAAAGTAATATCCGGATGCTCCGTGGACGTTTGCTCGAAGGTCGGCGCAAACGAGCGGCATGGGCCGCACCACGGCGCCCAGAAATCGACGATGACGGTGTCGTGGTTTTCAATCGTGCCCTGAAATGTTTCCAATGTCAGTTCTGTAACCATGTGAAATATCCTTTGCTCGGTGGATTGGAAACGCAGTGAGATAAAAGTGGAGGCGAAGATGAATTTTACAATGGCGGCTTGGCATCCCGCAAAATACATATTCTAGGCTTCGATGTGGAACGTCCTATTTTTTCAGGGGCAATTCAAACAACCGCAGCGTACGGGTATCCGCCACGGCGCGGCGCGCGGGTAAGGTGCGCGCAATCTGCATCAGCAGTTTTTCCGCGGTGGCGCGATAGGCGGTGAGTTTACCGCCGATCACGCTGACGAGACGCGGCCGCAGAGCATTGTCGCTCAGCAACAGCGTTTCACGCGGCCGCTGAAAAGCATTCCCGTCCGCCTGCGGCAAGACGCGCAGACCGGCGAAGCTTGTCAGCACGGAAGCGGCGTGCGCGCCGGGAAAATAACTGCGGTAGGTTTCCAGCAAGTAGTCGATTTCTTGCGGTAACGCATGCACCGCGGCGGGGTCGCCCAGGTAGTGGGTTTCGGTGGTGCCGATCATGCTGTGACCTTGCCATGGCATTACGAATACCGCACGGCGATCTCGCGGCGCTTCGAGATAATAAATTCCCTGGTTGACGGGTTGCGCCACGATAATGTGCGCACCCTGCACCAGATCCACGGCGGGAATGAAGGGTTCGGGCGTGACTTTTTTCAGAACCTCGGTGGCCCAGGGCCCTGCTGCATTGATCAACACCTGGCTGGTAATTTCATGCACGCTGTTTTCGTGCGCATAACGTATACGGCATTGATCAGGCAGTAAGGTTGCGCCAAGAAATTCGGCATGAAGTTTTACGCTTGCGCTCAAGGTTTGCGCAGAATGCAGCACGGCGCGCGTAAGTGCCGCATCGTCGGTTTGTGCGTCGAAATAGCGATAAACCGCCTGTAAATCCCGCGTGTCGATACCGTCGAGATTATCCCACTGCGTGACCGGCACGCGTGTGAAGCGCACGTCCCGGCCTAGGCCGCCCAGCAGTGCGTATAAACTCAAGCCGGTGCGAATCTGCCACGGACGGCGCGCAGTGCGACGATACAGCGGAATGTAAAACGGCACCCGCCGAACCAGTTCAGGCGCCAGCTTCAACAGCAATTCGCGTTCGCGCAGGCATTCGCGCACCAGGGAAAATTGGCCGTTTTCAAGGTAGCGCAAACCGCCATGAATTAATTTGCTGGAACGGCTGGAGGTACCGAACGCGGGCGAATGCCGTTCCAACAGCAACACGGAATGCCCGCGCGCCGCCGCCGCTTGCGCGATGCCCGCGCCGTGGATGCCCGCGCCGACGATGACGACATCATAATGCTCAGGGTTCAAGACAAGCTCCGGCCCGTAAACGCGGATCGCGCAGCATCTCGCCGATGGCATTGGTTTCAATCAACGCCGCGCCGCGTTGTGCAAGTTGCAGCGCGAGATCGGGATTACTGACTTCGTACAGCGCCCATGACCAGGGAGCCGTTGCGCTTTGCGGTAAGGGAATCGTGTCCGGCAAGCTTTGATGGTCGGTGAAGACGTAGTCGGGCTGCAAGCCGGCGGCGATGTCGAGCGCGTTTTGATTCCACGGTTCGAATACCCAACCGATCGGCAGCGTAGTGTGCGTGCGCGTGTAACGTAGCGCTTCGGCGTCGAAGGAAATGATGATGCATTGCCGGGACACCGCAGCAATGGCTTCGAAGACTGCGTTCATCACTTTCTCGACACCAAAGCGGCGCAGGCTCGCGCGTTTGATTTCAATGAAGGCTTGGGTGCGCGGTGTGCTGGCCAGGTAAGATACGATTTGCGCAAGCGTGGCGATGCGAACGCCGGAAAATGTATTGCCCAGGCGTGCCGTTTCGCCAAATGAGAATGCGCGTGCCTGGGTCAGTGTCAGATCGTGAATGCATGGGGCGGCGCCCGCCATGCGTTTTAAATCGGCATCGTGCAACAACACCGCGACGCCATCGGCGGTGAGTTGAATATCGAATTCCACGTAACATGCGCCGGCCTGCACCGCGGCTTCAATCGCAACCTGGGTATTCTCCGGGTAGTGCAATGAATAACCGCGATGCGCAATGAGGGAGGGGGGCATGACATTTAGCCTGTGGGAACGAAAGTCCGGCCGCTGGATGTTCTATGGTCCGATCGAATAATTCTCAAAACCAAGCCAATCGGTGGATTAGGGTGGAGTTATTGCGAATCCCACCAGAGTGGCGCGCAAGTCTTTACTTAAAATCTTTACCACCTCATCTTTGGCGCGCTGTGCGACAAGCGGCTTTTGCTGCGCGGAAACCTTGACCGGCCAACGTTTGCTGCCGCGGGTCTTGCCATTTTTGTCGAGCAACAGGATGTCAAGCGCGCCTTGCGACCACCACCAGCCGTCTGATTTCTGGCCGAGGTCTTCCAATTTCAAGGATGTTTCCAGCATGAAATCGGCGCCGGTGGAATCGTCGGCCGCAAAGCCGGCGGCGGCAATCGCGCCCGCCATGATGTCTTTGACTTGGCCGCTGTCATCATTGGTAATGACGGGCCGCACACGCGTGCGATTGAGCAATTTTTCAAAGTCGTTTTGCAACGCGGCGATGCTCCAAGTGGTGCGCACGCCTTCGCCGCTGCGGTCGGTTACGGTCAGGCTGCGTTGGAAGGCGAGGCGTTCGATTTGCGAGTTCAGCGCGCGATTAGCTTTGCTGATTTTAATCAGCGCATCTTCGCTGTTGGCGGCGGAATCGATATTAATACGCGTGGCTTCGTCCAGCCGTGCAATTTCCTGGCGTAACGCCGCGGAGGCCTGTTGACGCGACAAGATCGCCAGCGCGTAATACTCGCCGCTGGCATTGTCGCGCCAGACATCGCCGATTTGAATGCCGCGCACAATCTGTTCGGTGCTGGTGCTGATGGTGCGCGTGACATCGAGTTGCGCATGCGTCTGTTGCGCTTTGCCGTCTTCTGTTACCGCACTGTAAGCCTGCACGTCTTTTTGATTTTCCTTGATGCTCACCTCGAAGGTTTTTGCCAGATCGGCGCGTGCGCGGTCTTTGGCATCGTCCGCTTGTTTGCTTTGGCCACGGCCGGTGAGGTACAGCTCCGGGGCATACAGTGCGCTGCGTCCATTTATCCAGTCCGGCGGATTGACAAGTTTGCTAGGTGTGCTGCTGCAGGCGCTGAGCAAAACGCCGCTCAAAACGAGGACCAAGCTTCGAAAGATCATGACAGTGCGCCTCCGGTAAAATTTAAGATGTCCAGTGGAAGGCGAGATAAGCCGCTTTGCCCTGGGTCAGAGTGATGTTGCTGAATTCTTGCGTATGAATCAGTTTGCCCAGGTTATCCAATAACTCAAGCTGAGCTTTGTAAGTGCCAGGTGGTAACGACAGGCGGCCCAGGTAAATTTGCGCCGGCAAACTCGACCAACTGCGCGTGTCCGCCTGTTCGGAAATCGCGCCGGCCAGATTGACCAGCAAGCCCACACCGCCATCGCGTTTTTCAGCTTCTTTCGCCATGCGATATTTTACTACCGCGCGCGCCAGGGTGCGGGCGGTGATGGCGGCCATGTGCGACTCCAGCGATTTGATCGCAAGCGCGGTGATATCTTCGACCAGATCCAGATGCACGCTCTGATCGCCAACGCGTAAAATTGCCTGCGTCACCTGGACCGCGCGCGGCCGGTACACGGGCAAGGCGATGCGGATTAAACGCCCGGAGGCCGGGTCAAGCGCGTGCGATGCAACTTCGCCTTTAAGCGCAGACAGACCGTTATGTAGCGTTAACACCAACTCGCCATTGGCTTCGCGGCTGGCGACGTTGGGCCAGTCTTTAATCGCAAATTCCTCGCGGTAGGTTTTCAATTCATCTTCAAGACCCTGGCGTTCAGCCAAGCGCAAAAGCGCAAATTTGAGCGACTCGGGCAGACCCACGCTGTATTTTTTTTTATAAACAGCGAAGGCTTCGTAGGCTTTGCGATAGGCAATCATCGCATCCGACCATTCGCCCAGATTTTCGTAAATGATGCCGCTTAAATAACGCGTAAACGCTTCTTCGGTGAGTGCCCCGCCGGCGGTGCCGCTGTTCAACTCGCGGATTTTCACATCGACTTGCAATGCCTCCACCCGCGCTTCATACGGTTGCTGCAGTGCGAGATAGTTGAGTGCTTTGTAAACGTGGAGCAAAACTTTTTCGAAATCTTCGCCCACGTAACTGTGCACGGTGTCATTGACGATGAAGGAGGTGGTTTGCTCGGTGAGGCTCAGCGCTTCCAGTTTGTCCATCAGCTTCTGGGCCGCTTCCAAGGCGGTATTGCTTTCTGCATAGCGGTTAGTCAGACGCAGCAACATGCCCTTGTTCAGATAATACAGTGGAGCATCGGCCCCGCGGGGTGCATAGGCCTGATCCAGCGCGGTCAGGGCAGCCTCTGGTTGATGAGCTGCCAGCGCCCGTTCGATGGGTTGGAATTTGTAAGCGTAGGTGGCGCAGCCGCTCGCGGTAACAATGAACATACCGGCGAGCACAGCGCGGATGATTTGACGTAGCCGCATGATTAAAACTTACCGTGTGCAACATAGGAGGGGTTGCACGCTGGCGTATTACATCCGCATCTTGCCTTTTTCAACCACCTTTTTAATTTTCTTCTGCCCCACCCACACCTTGCGATTGTCGGCCAGGCTGATCAAGGTCAGATCGACTTGATAAAATTTCGCCTGCGTTTTGCCTTCCACGTCGATGATGGTATTGATTTCGCCCTTGAGCATGTAGTCCGCACCCAGCTCCTTGCCCATGGCCTTGCGGGATTCTTCGGTCGAGTTCAGATCCTGATCTTTACGTTCATCGCGGATTTCCTGACGCTCGTTTTTCGAAGCGACGAATTGCACGTCGCCGGCATTGATCAAGTTGCGTTCGATGTCGCCGACAAAGGCATTCACCGCGATATGTTCATGACTTAAATTCTTGATTTCGCCGACGATCAACGAGGGTGTTTTCTTGCCTTCGGCTTTTGCGCGCATCAGCCACGGCGCCGACAACACATCCCGGATCATTTCTTCCGACACCAGCCGCGAATCCGTGTCGTTCCAGTCGCCGCTCAGATCTTTCACGGAATCGGTGGCGACCCGTTCCACCTTGGTTCCGCCGCAGCCCAAAGCGAGCACTGCGCTCAATGCAATGGCACTCATCGATATGATGCGAATCGCGTGCATTATTTCTTCCCCGTCATTTTGTCGAAAATAGTATCGCCGTTTTGTTCGATATGCGTGCGTAAATCGGCATTCATTTCTTGCGTATTTTTCAAAAGATCTTTTACGTTTTTCATATCAAGCTCGGCCAGCGAATAGATGGTGCCGTCTTTATCATCGCGCCAGTTGGCGATGATTTTAGCGCCGGTGAGATTAACTCGCGTGACATTCTCGATCGAACGCGACACGCTTTGTTGAGCTTCGGCGCTATTGCCTGCGGAGGACGACGCGATGAAATCTTTGGAAACCACATCCATATACGAGGACAGAATGCGTGCGACTTCCGAACGGGCGCGATTTTCAGCGGTGCTGCGTTGCAATTCGACATCGCTTAATTTGGGTGCCGAGCCGATGCCGTGAAACAAGCGGCCATCTTTGGAATTCAGGATATTGGTGCCTTCATTCACCCAATCCGGCGCGCCTTTGATTTTTAAATTGCTCTCGACTACGGTTTTTCCGCCGCCGCATGCCGCCAGCAATGCGATCGACAGCGCCAGTAAAACAGTAGTGGATTGTTTCCACGTCGTCATGATGATCTCCTTGCAAAACTGAAGTGTTGCAGATGATGAACCACATCCCTGGGAGGGTCAATTGATGAAGCGGGAGGGTTTTTTTACGTTATTCAGCCGATGTTCAGTTCGCTGAATGTAGTTTGAATCATAGGGGCAAATTGCCAGACGGAGGAGAAGACCATGAAGACTATTCAGGTAGTGGTAAGCGCAGCGGCTTTGCTTGGTGTGTTGATGAATAGTGCTGTATTTGCAGGGCGTGACGATCATGACGACCACGATTCCCGGCGTGGCGGTTATGGGCATCACCGGCATCACCAACATGATCATATACGTCCCGAAGTGGTGTATGCCCCCGTCATTTATGTCGAGCCCATGTACCAAGTCATAGAGCGTGTACGTCCGCGCCGCGAATGCTGGTCGAGCACGGACTCTTACAGGAGCGGTAATGATGGGGCGGGTGGCTTGGTGCTCGGTGGTCTGCTGGGCGGAGTGATCGGCCATAATGTCGCTCACGGCCGCGACCGCGATGCCGCGGTACTTGCAGGTACCCTGTTAGGCGCAACCATTGGTCATGACATGGCCCATAACGGAGCGAGCGCCCCGGTGACGCGCACACACTGCGAAACTGTCGATGATTATGGCGAGCGCACCGAGATCATCGGTTACCGTGTGCAATACCGTTATTTTGGCCGCATTTATGAGACTCATACCGACCGGCATCCGGGTGCACGTGTGCGCGTTACGGTGAACATCGACGGCTAACGAAGCGCCTGCCATGGCGGCGTAACGTAATGCGCCGCCAGGATGCATCGCTTCCACGAGCTATTAAAAGTGGTACTCATATTCAAGGATGGCCTTGAGAGTTCCGGTGGGAGCCGCCGTACCGGTATCAAATAAATAGCCAAGTTCATACAGCCATTTGCCCGCACCAAGGCGAGAGAATTCGCCATAGATCACCGGCCCGAGGCGGCGGTCTTGCTCGCGGCTGGGCGGGAAGTGACCGATTTCTCCCATCTCGCCGTAGAGTTCAAATCCCGGGCTCAATAGTTTGCTAAGTAGATATTGCGTACGCCAGGCGTATTCAAAATTAGTTGCACTGCTGGCACCCTGGCCAAGTTCATGTGCAAACACCAGATTCAAGGTATGCAGCAGGCGACCGGCGGTTTTTTCGAGGAGCAGTTTGGTTTCCAGGGCGTCATGCTCTTCTGTAGCGGTGGGGTGTTCATATTCCAAATAGAGGCCAACATCTGCCCAGTATTCCCCCTGCTCAGTGAGTTGAAAAATATTTTCCCATGAAGTTGCGCTGTGCTGGCGTGAAGCACCGGATTCGCGTTCGAATTCTCCGATGAGGGTCGTCGACCAAAACTCGGTCACCCCATAACCAATTTCCAGTTTGGATTTTTCCAGCCCATCCTTCTCGCTGCTTCGGTCAAATGTGTGGTTGGTGCGCAGTTCAATTTCAACTTCGCCTTTCTCAACCGTGGGCGAATATACCTTTTGACTGGCCGCCGCAGGATCGCTGTGGAAGGACAACACCACCAGCATGGCGGGGACTACAATCATGGTCCGTGCCGGAATCGATACAGGTTTGGCATTGATGAGCCGGGTCAGTACCAGGATGGCGACGAGAGTCAAAACATACGCTAATAATTGAATACCCATGGGTTGGTCCAGATAGCCCACGGTAATGTGCAAGAACTGGCCGAGCAGGCTTTGCTGCGACAGAAGTTTTGAACTGTCCCAAATTTCATAACCCAAGGCGGGCAGCACATTGGCTTGCACGAGGTAGCCGGTGGACTGGGCCGCCAGACCTGCGGCAAGCAACAGAATCAACCACCCGGTGACCCGAAATAAGGAATGCACAGGGATGCGTAACAAGCCGAAATACAGCACTGCACCTAACAAAATACCGGCCGTCAGTCCAAACAGCGAACCGACCAGTAATGAGCCTGGATCCGACCCCGATGCGGCAATGCCGTAGAGAAACAACACCAATTCACTGCCTTCACGTAAGACCGCCAGGCCCACAATCAAGCTCAGCGCGCCCGGTGCCTGCTCGCCGGCAATCACGGATGCGCCCGTGCGTTGAATCTGGCGTGTTAATTGGGCGGCGTGCTTACGCATCCAGATCAGGTGCCATGCAAGCATGACCACAGCCGTAAGCAGGATGGCGGCATTCAATAACTCCTGACCGCTACCCGCCATGGCCAGATTAATACGTTCGGCAAACAGCGCGAGTAACAGCGCGCCGCCGATTCCGCCAAGTAAACCCGCGCCGATCCAGCGTCCGCGTCCTGGCATACCCTGGGTGGCGGCCAGCATCAGCGTGACAATGAGTGCGGCTTCCAGAACTTCACGAAAAACAATGACAGCAGTGCCAAGCATGATGACCTCACTTAACAATCAGAGTGCCGTGCGCGGTATCTTCATGAAACTCGCCGACAAATTCATAAGTGCCGGGAGCCAGCGGGCCAATTCGAATGAGCGCGCGGCTATTTCCGGGGATTATTTTTTCACGATGCAAGGTTTTGCTTTCGAATTCCTCTGCGGTGGCATCCTGATTGGTGACCGACAGGATGATTTTGGTGTCTTTGGGAATAACCACTTCGCTGGGCGTAAAGCGATGATCTTTAATAACAAGTTCAACCGTGGTGTCGTCAGCAAAAGCGGCGGTCATCGTGCTAAGCAAGAGGGTGAGGGCGAGGGTGCGGTGCATCAGTGAGCTCCTAATGTTAGTAATGTTAACCTGCATGATAATGAGAATCATTCTCATTATCAAGATAAATTTACTCCCAACAGGGTTGCTCTGTTACCCCCGCCAGGATTTTCGCCAATGTCTGACAAAGTCGAAAGTTAAAACCGGATCTTCGCCGGATTAGTCATAACAAGACCCCACCATCGGTGTGTTGCAAGCGTGCAATATTGAGGCAGCGGCTTGCAATGTGACGGTGATTTTGAATTAATGTCGGCTCTTTGCGCGCGAGCGCTTTTTTCTTAATAAACGTTAAGCTTTGGAGAGACGATGATGACACCGATTAGGCGTGTAGTTCCGGCACTGGTAATGACGGCGTTGTTTCCGCTGCACGCGGGCGCAGCCGATCTGAAATGGAATGGGTTTTTGGATTTCACTTTCATGGCGATCGACGACACGACACCTTCGGGTCCCAGCCCGACGCAAAACAAATTTGATATGAATGGCGAGTTGGATCTGAATGTGGCTCTGGGGAATAATGTCACGTCCCGCATTGATTTGGATCTAGGTCATTCAGGGAGCGGCGACTCGGGCCGTTTTGAACAGGCGTTTGTGGCCTGGGAATCTCCAAAGGGTCTGCAATTGAAAGGCGGCCAGTTCAATAACCCGCTGAGCTGGGAAGCTGAAGATGCTCCGGATATGTATCAGATCAGCCACGGACAGTTGTATTCACTCTGGGATCTCACGACAGCCTTAAGCGGCAATAATGTGATGGGTGTGCTGGTGTCCGGCAAAACCGGTGTGGTCACTTTGACCGGCGGTATCCTCAATGATTTGGGTGAAGTCGAAGAGAAAAACTCTTTCATGGGCATGGTCGCGATCAAGCCCGATCCGCATTTGGATTTGAAGGTGGGTTTTGTGACTCAAGATGCGCTATTTGAAACCATTGTGGATATTAACGCGACCTACACGCAGGGTTTGTTCATGGTCGGCGGCGAAATCATGCTGCCCAGTGAAGTTATCGATATGGGTTTGGGAGTTACGGGTACGTACAAATTCTCGGAGCAAGTCAGTGGCACGCTGCGCTTTGATAATGTGAGTTACGATGTGGATGGAGTGGACGACAGCCGCTCGATCACTCTAGCTGCAAGTTACATGTTGGAAAAAAATCTGATGGTGAATGCTGAGCTGCGCTCGAACAATTCTGATAACAATGGATTGATCGATGACGGTAATCAGGTGCAGCTAGAGTTGATAGCGACGTTCTAAAATGTAACAACGGCGGGTTCGAGTGCATTCCAGTCTGACCCGCCGTTTCTTTTTTGATTTACGCTTAATGCAGCGGCCGTGGTTTCCCCAAGTGATAACCTTGCACATAATCCACACCAAGATCGCGTAGCGCCACCAGGGTGTGGTCGTTCTCGACACTTTCCGCAATTGTTTTAATACCCATCAAATGGCCGATCTGGTTTATGGATTCGACCATCGCGGTATTGATGCGGTCGCCGGACATATCCACCACGAAGCTGCCATCGATTTTCAAATAATCCACCGGTAGATTCTTCAGGTAAGTAAACGAGCTGACGCCGCTGCCGAAATCGTCGAGCGAGAAACGGCAGCCCAGGGTTTTGAGCGAAGTGATGAAGTGCGTGGCTTTGGCCACATTCTGGATCGCGGCGGTTTCGGTAATTTCAAAACCGATGCGATGCGCGGCGATACCGGTGGATTTCAGTTCGCCGGTGACAAAGTCGAGGAACTGCCCGTCGCTTAACGATTGTCCGGACAGATTGATGAAATAGGGGGCTTGCTCCCCATTGAAACCGTTCAGATGTTGCTGTTTTAACCAGCCAAGAAATTTCCTGACCACCCAGCGGTCGATACGCGGCATCAAGTGATAACGCTCGGCGGCCGGCAAAAAGCGTCCGGGCGCGACAATTTGCCCCGCGGAATCGAGCATGCGGACCAAAACCTCGCCTTGTTGCGGCTGGGAATTATCATTCAAGTCGACGATGGGCTGGTAATACAGCAGAAACTGATCTTCATCCAGCGCGCGCTGGATGCGTTGCATCCACTGCATCTGCCCATTTTGTTTGGCGATGGTCAGATCATTCTTGTGAAAGATATGAATCCGGTTTCGGCCCAGTTCCTTGGCGACACAGCACGCGGAATCCGCCGCGCGCAGCACGTCCGTGATGGCATTGAAGTCCTTGTTGAGCGGCACCACGCCGATGCTGGCGGCGAGGTTGAAGGTTTTGTCTTCCCATGCAAACCGCAGCGCTTTTACGCTTTCGAGCAAATAGGCGGCGACGTCGATGCCGCGCGTCAGTTCGCAGTTAAACAACAGCACGCCGAATTCATCACCGCCCAGCCGCGCTAAAATGTCGTGCTCGCCCAAGATCGAGGCCAGCTTGGTGCTGAGCTCTTTCACCAAGGCATCGCCGGCGGCGTGGCCACAGGTGTCGTTGACAACTTTAAATTGATCCAGGTCCAGATAACACACGACATACGAAGTGTTGTTGGCGCGCACATTTTCCAGTGCCGTATCCAGACAGAGTTCGAATTCGCGGCGATTAATCAGGCCGGTAAGCGTGTCATGCGAGGTTTGATACGACATCTTGTGCACCAGGCGGCGCATTTCGGTGACGTCGCGCAAGACCAAGACGGCGCCGATGATCTGTTGCTTGGCGTTCTTCAACGGCGTGGAATTGATTTCCACGTAAGATTCTTTGTTCCGGTCGCGATGCACCAGCACGCTGTAATGCGATTGGCTGGCGCGTGTTATGCGTTCGTAGTAATCGGCGGTTTCGTTCTGCCGGGTGGTTTCATCGCGCAGCAGCAGCACGTTTTGCAATAAGGTCCCGCGCGCTTCCATGAGGTTCCAGCCGCTGAGTTTCGATGCGGTCTGATTCATATAAATGAGCGCGCCGGAGTTATCCGTCGTCACCACCCCTTCGCCGATGGATTCCAGTGTCACCTGGGACAAGTCATTAAGTTGTTTAAAGCGCTCTTCGGTGTGCGCGCGTTGCATCGATAGCAGCCGGATTTTGATGATCAGCGCGGCTTCGCGCGCCACTCCTTCGATGAGAGATACTTCGCTCGCGCTATAATTACGTGGCGCCTTGGTGTTGACCGACATTAATACGCCGAGCATTTCATTTTCCGCCATCAAGGGCACCAGAAGCGCGGACTCGGTGACGACATCGGGAACCAGACTGGGCGCGTCGGTACGGTCGGGGACGGCGCGATAAAGGGCGGGTTTGCGCTTGTTGAAGCATTCCGTAACCACGGACGGTGCGCTCAAGGATAAGCGGAAATATCCCGTCGCATTAAATGCAACGCCGGTGTACGCAACGCACATGAGTTCTTTTTGAGGTTCATCGTGCAAGAACAGGAAACACATGTCGTCGTTAACCGCTTGGGCGCAAACATTACCCAGAGCCGAAAAACATTCATTGGGTTTTAAAGTGCCGATGTTGTGCAAGATGCGATTGCCGACGCTCAGCACCTGCTGATGCACGCGCAGTTCGTCGAACAGGACCTGGAAATGTCCAGCAATGACGCCTATATCGTCGGTGGATTGCGGATGCCCATCGGGGCGATGGGGCGCGTCGATCACACTGGCCTGTAAGTCTTGCAACGGCTGCAACGCTTGGCCAAAACTGCGCATCAATATCAATGCCCCGATTACGGTGAGTAGTTCGAGGCCAAGCCAAATGACTAAGGTCTCGAGCGTAAAGTAACCGGTGCGCGTCCAGAAATAGTGCGCCAGCAGCGCATTGATCAATAACGGACTGAACGCACCGGTCAGGAAAATCTTGGTTCGTACCGAAACATGTGGAGTAATCAGCCGCGTGGTACAAAGAACGCTTCCGAACAAATCCAGAAAACGCATGAACAACGGCAGGCCGACGGTGATAGTAACCAAGAGAGTGATGAGATGAATCCGGAACCAGTCAAGCAGCAGCGGTTCAAAGCCGGCATGGATATATGCGCTGGTGATGACCAGGGTGGGCGTAAGCAAAGCATAACCAAGAAATATCGACCAAAAATCCAGCGGAAAACGGCGTAGCTGGCGTTCCGCTTCAGCGGCACCCGCCGGTGTACGCCGATTCAGATAGGCGAGCACCGGCTGCATATAGCGGCCGAAATACCATTCGGTAAAAAGCAGGCTGCCGACCAGAAAGAGTACGATGGGCAGGCTGAGCAAGACATCCAGCATCTGGGTTACTGAAAATATTTCGATGAACACTAAAAATGCCCAACTCAATGCCGGAGGCAAGGCCCATGCAAGCAGCAGAAGCAGATGAAACTGGCGGGCAAACTGGTTTGCCGCGATGAGCGGATGGACTGGCGTGGAACTACTTTTATTGTTCAGATGCGTTCTCCGTCCCGGGTTACGCAGCTAGATTCTTTATAAACACGATCAATATTAGCCGGTGTTTTTTTGATGTAAAAGAAGTAATCCGATTATTGTGTAAACAACCGGCTGCAAGTGGAGGTACCTCTAACTTGCGCCTGACCTGGCTAATGGACACTATCATGGTGTTACCTACAGCTAGTACAAAGGCAATGAAGAAAAAACAGCTCCCGCGAATGCGCTCAGGATACGTGCAGATACTGGTGCTAATTGTGGCATGGTGCACAGTTGCGTCCGGTTATGGCGCCGTGACGCCGCCAGATTTAAGTAAGCAAAGAAAACTATTTATTAACGCGCAGGATGCTGTAGCTACAGGGAAAGGTGCACTCTTCAAGGCCTTGTTGCCGCAACTAGAAACGTATCCCTTATACGGTTATTTACTCTTTGAAGATATAAGCCGTCGTTTGCCCGCCGCCACAGACGCCGAGATGCGCGCTTTTTTTACGCGCACCGCAGGCAGTCCGATCAATACCCGTATGCGTAACTTATGGTTAATGCAAGCAGCGCAACAGCAACATTGGAAGGCATTTATTGCGGCCTACGAGCCGCAAGAAGATGAAGAGTTGCGCTGCTATTTTTTGCGCGCGCGGATGGCCACGGGCAAGCTCAAGGATTTGATGGATGACGCCAAACGCATGTGGCTTGCGGGACATGAGCTCCCCGCCGTATGTGATCCCGTATTCGATGCCTGGCGGCGTGCCGGCGGCATGAGCGAAGACCTGGTGTGGCAGCGAATCCGGCTGGCGATGGAAGCGGGCAAGCTTTCACTGGCGCAATCGCTGGCGTTGTCTCTGAAGCCGGAAGGGCGTGCGTGGGTGGAACGCTGGGTGCGGGTGCATCAGACTCCGGCCAAAGAACTGGAAGAGGAGGGGTTGCGTCAAGACATTTCCATCGTGCGTGAAATCGTGCGTTACGGCGTATTGCGGTTACTGAAATTCGATACCGATGTGGCCAACGACCGCTGGAGCGCACTCAAGCCGCTGTATGCCTTTACGCCGGAACAAGTGGCGGCTGTGGATCGCGAGATCGCATTGCAAGCGGCTTATCGTCAACATCCGAAGGCGGCGGAGTGGCTTAATGCGCTCACGACCGCCGATGAGCAGGTGGTGCAATGGCGCGCACGTACTGCATTGTCGCAGGGTCATTGGGATGCTTTGCGCAGCATCATCACGGCGTTATCAACCGCGGATGCCCAGCAAGATCAATGGCAGTACTGGAAAGCGCGCGCGCTGGCGGAAATCGGTGCGGTAAAGAGTGATCCGGCCTATGACGGCGTGGTATTCGAGCTGTACGACAGTCTGGCCGGGCATCGCAGTTATTATGGATTTCTGGCGGCCGACCAGTTGGCGCGCAACTATGATTTTAAACATGCCAGCGTGCAGTTCACCGAAGCTGAGCTGGCGCAAATTGCGCAGCTCCCGGGACTGCAACGCGCCTATGAGTTGCTGCTCCTGTCGCGCACGCTCGACGCTCGTAAAGAATGGTTGCTGGCCACCGCGCATCTGAACAGCCGCCAATTGCAAGTTGCTGCGGTGCTCGCGCATCAATGGGGCTGGCATGACCGCGCCATTCTGACGCTGGCGCAGAGCTCGGAAAACGACGATATGGATGTGCGTTTTCCGATGGCCTACCAGGACCAGGTGGCGGCCATGTCGAACCGTTACCAGCTGGATCCAGCGTGGGTCTACGGCATTATTCGCCAAGAAAGCGCCTTCATGCTCGACTCGCGTTCCGGGGTCGGGGCGCTGGGCTTGATGCAATTGATGCCGGCCACCGCGAGCTTTACCGCCAAGCTGATTAAAATACCGTTCAAAGGGAATTCCGAACTGCTTGATGTGGATCGCAACATCGAACTTGGCAGTGCCTATTTAAAACATTTGGTGGATCAATACGCAGGCAATCCGGTTCTGGCGACCGCCGCCTATAATGCCGGGCCGCAACGCGTGAATATGTGGAAGCCTTCGGCCCCGCAAGCGGCGGACATCTGGATAGAAACCGTGCCGTACCGGGAAACGCGCGAATACATCAAACGCGTACTGACCTATACGACGATTTTTGATCAGCGCTTAGGGGGGCAGACAACACGCTTGTCGGTGCGGATGCCGATGATCACAAGCCTGTCTGAATAGGCGCGCAAAGTAGCGCGCGCCTTCTGGTACACTTCGCAGCCAACCGCAGTCGAATAAAATTTGAATGGAGCAGACATGAGCGCTAAGCGCCGGATTTGTATTGTGGGCGGCACCGGTTTCGTGGGGCGGAATCTGGTCATGCGTCTGGCCGCAGACGGTCACTATATAAAAGTCTTGGCCCGGCACCGTGAACGGCACCGGGATTTTCTGGTGTTGCCGACCGTGCACGTGGTCGAGGCGGATGTACGCGACGAGAACACGCTTTTGCGCGAATTTCGCGGCATGGATGCCGTGATCAATCTGGTTGGAATTCTCAACGAGTCCGGACGCGCACGCTTTCGCGACATGCATGTTGAACTGCCGCGCCGGGTGGTGGCCGCATGCCGTAAAAATAATATCAAACGCTTGTTGCACATGAGCGCCTTGGGTGCCGATGCCGGGCGCGGAGCAAGTCAATACTTGCGCACCAAAGGCGAGGGGGAGAACGCAATGCATGCAGAGTCCGGTATTGCGGTCACCAGCTTCCGGCCGTCCGTAATCTTCGGGCCGGATGACAAGCTCTTTAATCGCTTCGTTCGCTTGCTCAAAATCGCGCCGTATTTTTTTCCGTTGGCCTGTCCGCAGGCCAAGCTGGCGCCGGTCTACATCGGTGATGTGGTGGAAGTATTTGCTCAAGCTTTAAATAATCGTGCGACGTTCGGCCAGCGTTACGATTTATGCGGTCCGCGCAGCTATACGCTAAAAGAGCTGGTGGAATACAGCGCGCAGCAGGCCGGACTGAACCGCTGCATTATCGGCTTGGGTAAAAGCATGTCGAGCCTGTTCGCAAGCTTGCTGGAAATGGTACCGGGCAAGCCGATGTCGCGCGATAATCTGGCCTCGTTGCGCCAGGACAGTGTCTGTAAAGGAGCATTCCCCGCGCTCTTTTCACTTAGCCCCACCTCGGTCGAAGCCCTGGTGCCGGTGTATCTGGCACACGGCAACACACGCAGGAAATACCTTGGCTATCGCGAGCGCGCGGGCCGGGGCTAAGCAAAGTAAGGGTTTGTAGCAACGCCACGGCGGCAGGTCTGGTTGCTACAGAGGGGACAACAATTTTTGCAAACTGTCCTTCCGTTCCGCTGCCGGCAATTCACCCAGCTTTTTCGCCGCCGTATAAAACGCCGCAAAATCGTAATTCTGTTGTTTGAGTAACGCCTGGAAAGCCGGCACGTCGTCGGCGTAGGTGGTGACGGAAGCGAGCTTGGCATTATTCAATTGCGTGGCAAACCAGGCATCGTAACCGGCATAGCCGCCCCAGCGCCGTTTCAACTCCGCATAGTCATTTTGAATCAATGCGAACACCTGTTGTTTACGCAAGCGTTTGTCATCCGAGCTGAGCTTCGCGGCATAAACCTCGTGCAGACGCTCACGCGCATGGTTTACCACGGCTAAGAATTCATCGCGGCGCGCTTCGTTGCGGGTGTAATCATCAAGTTGCGCCGGTGTGCCGTAATTTTGCAGCCACAGGCGTACGCCTTCCAGCTCGACCGTGCGCGCGAAGCTTTCGTTAAAGGTGGTATCGTTCTTGACATAAAGTTGTTGATGCGCGAGCTCATGAAAAATCAGTCCGGCGAGCGCGGGTTCGGAGCGGCGAACGAAGGTGTTGAGCACTGGATCATCGAACCAGCCCAGGGTTGAATACGCATCCACGCCACCGATGTAGACGTCATCGTTCTGGGCGCGTAACGGCGCAGCAAACTCCTCCGCCGCGGCGGGCGAGAAATGCCCGCGATAACTTACGCAACCGGCAAACGGAAAACACCACTTGCGCAGCTCCAGCGAAAATTCCGGTGTGGCGTACACCGTCCACACCACGTGCTCGCGCTGCAAATCCGCATAGCTGCGGTAACTGCCGTTATCCGGCAAGCGCAACGTCTGGCTGGCGAATTCGCGCAGGCGTAACACGCGCGTGAGTTTGTCTTTGAGTTGGGCGGGTGTCTCGGGACGTTTGATCAGATCCGCAATCGGCGCGCGCTTCCATAATAAATCGAGTTGGCCGCGGATCGACTGCGTGTAATAGCCAAGATTAGAACAGCCGCTGGTTGATCCGGCGCAGGCCAGAATGAACAGGGTGGTGAACAGGTGTCGAGTGCGCATGTATGGGTGATAAACTGGGCCGCATGCAAGTCTATCTGGTCGGCGGTGCGGTACGCGATAAACATTTGGGACTCCCGGTGCAAGACCGCGACTGGGTGGTGGTCGGCGCTACGGCGCAAGAAATGGAAGCGCAAGGCTACCAGCGGGTGGGTAAAGATTTTCCGGTATTTTTACACCCGGTTACGAAAGAGGAATATGCGTTGGCGCGCACCGAGCGTAAGACTGCTCCGGGTTACGCCGGGTTTGCATTTGATGCCGCGCCCGAAGTGACCCTCGAAGACGACTTGCGCCGCCGCGATCTCACCATTAATGCGATGGCCGAAACGGCGAACGGCGAATTGATCGACCCGTTCGGCGGACTCAATGATTTGCAAAATGGCATGCTGCGGCACGTGTCACCCGCATTCGTTGAAGATCCGGTACGCATCCTGCGCCTGGCCCGTTTCGCGGCGCGCTTTGCCGACCAGGGATTTCGGGTTGCCGGCGACACACACACGCTGCTGCGCAGCATGGTCGAAAGCGGTGAAGTCGATGCGCTGGTGCCGGAGCGAGTCTGGCAAGAATTGGAGCGCGCGTTGGGCGAAGCGCAACCGCAAAGTTTTTTTGAAGTGCTGCGCGCGTGCGGCGCATTGAGAAAATTATTCCCGGAACTCGACCGCTTGTGGGGCGTGCCGCAGCCGGAAAAACATCATCCTGAAATCGACACGGGCGTGCATGTGATGATGGTGTTGCAGCAAGCCGTACTATTGAGCCGCGACACGCGTGTGCGCTTCGCGGCGTTGGTGCATGACCTGGGCAAGGGCACCACGCCGCGCGAGCAATGGCCGCGCCACATCGATCATGAAGAACGCGGCGTCGGTCTGGTGCAGGAATTATCGCGGCGTCTTGCCGTACCCAATGATTATCGCGAATTGGGTGTGCTGGTGTGCCGTTATCATTTGCACTTTCACCGCGCCGCGGAGCTACGTGCCACGACGTTGCTTAAAACCCTGGAAGCCCTGGACGCGTTCCGCCGCCCCGAACGTTTCGAGCAGTTTCTGCTCGCCTGCATCGCCGACTCGCGCGGCCGTACCGGTTACGAACAGCGCGAGGTTCCACAGGCGGATATTTTCCGCACTGCGTTGCAAGCCGCCGCCACGGTGGATGTCAAGCCGCTGCTCGAACGTGGTTTGAAAGGCCCGGCGATCGCACAGGCGCTGCAACGCGAGCGCGCCCGCGCCATCGCACAGAGATTAAATCAAGCCGACGATGAAGTTGTTTAGAAACGGTCAAGCCCCAGCGAGTGTGATCCAGTCCGCACTTGGTAATTTGCCTTATGTGAGCCGGTTCACGTAAATTGATCTCCAGATTTCCGTTTTGATATTTGCTTATCTGCCTGTATTTTTAAGGTGGAATTCGACTCAATGACCGCTGGCTGTGCCGAGGGAAGTATGAGATTTCAGGTGTCCTGGTTACGTGCTTGCGGCGTGTGCGTCAGTTTGATGTTTCCGGCGGCGGCTCTCGCCACCAATGTCGATCCGGGGTCGATCAGCGCTGATTCGGTCTGGTCTCTGAGCAATAGTCCTTATGTGATTCAGGGCGATGTGACTGTAACCGCCAAACTGAGCATCGAAGCTGGCGTGCAAGTTCAATTTGCGGGTCCTTATAAACTCGAGGTTTTAGGCACGCTCGTTGCGCGTGGCACGGAAGCGAAACCGATTGTTTTCACAACTCCCGACGGCGTAAGTGTTTCGGCCGCACTGAAATTTACTGGCGGCAATGCGGTATATGACGGTGATAATTATCAAAGCGGTTCGATTCTTGAGCATGTGGTGGTTGAAAAGCTCGGTAGCGTCGACACGTTAGGGGCC
The DNA here is from genome assembly GCA_964532385.1 of uncultured Gammaproteobacteria bacterium. Taxonomy (GTDB): domain Bacteria; phylum Pseudomonadota; class Gammaproteobacteria; order SG8-11; family SG8-11; genus UBA6921. Next base: position 36,850 of record CAZHHW010000014.1, read on the forward strand.
GTGGTTTTATTCGGCGCAGAGCCCTACATTCACAACAGCATTTTCCGCAACAATGGCGCGAGCGGGATTTACGCCTATTCGATTGATGGTGATTTGCGTATTGAGAGTAATGAGTTTGTAAACAACAGCGCCCAGCTTGGCGGCGGGTTATTTGTCACAACGATCGCGAATTCCAAGTTGTCCTTGCTGAAAAACAAGATGCTCGATAACAAGGCGTCGGGAGAGGGAAACGGTGGTGGATTGTATTTATCCGCAGGTGATGCTGCTGCAAGCATTACTGCGAATACATTTGAAAATAATTCGGCCTCGAATGAAGGTGGTGGAATTTACCTCGTTGGCTTAGGCACCCATTCATTCGCCCTCTCAGGGAACCTCATACAGACCAATAGCGCGGCTAAAGTAGGCGGGGGTGTCTCCACGTCTGGTGCAGCATTAACCATGACGGCGGACACCGTCCGTGGAAACAGCTCGGGAGGGGGAGACGGCGGAGGAGGCCTTTATTTTAAGCAATCACAACTCACCATGACCAAAAGCCTGATTTTGAAAAATCATTCAGCAACCATGGGCGGGGGTATTTTCCTTTCAGGTGGGACGTATACTTTTAGCGACAACGTGCTGGTAATGAACGATTCGGGAACCCATGGCGGTGGTATTGACATGCATGGCTTTCCCACTGTGATCATGGATCACGATGTGGTTGCCGGTAATACTGCGGCTCACTATGGTTCCGGAATTTCGATGACCGAGGGAATTTGCACCGTAACCAACAGTGCCATCGTTTCAAACGAATCGGCCAATGCAATTGGAATTTTCAAAGTTTCGACTTTACAGGGCAACACTATTGCTTATAACTCCGCTGCGTCGTCGCAGTTCCAAGGGAGCTCCATCGCTTTTAAACCCGACGCCGGCGACACCGATGCAAAGTTAGTTATGGCGGACAACAATATTTTTCGCAATGCGACCCCTTATGACGTGTTTACAAATTCCAATGACGTAATCAACGCGCAGACGAATTGGTGGGGGACTCTTGATGAAGCTGCGATCGGGAGTCGGATTAAACTCGTTGGAACTGGAATGGTCGATTTTAGCGCGATGTTAACCAGTCTAAACATCAATGCGCCCATCAGCCCACCCAGCAGTATTACGGCAATACCCACGGCGACCTCTATCAAGCTTCAATGGAATGCAAATCCCGAAAGCGATACTCAAGGTTACAAAGTGTATTGGGGCAGCAAGCCGTTCCCCGAGTATGAGGATTTTTGGGATGTGGGAAATGTAACCAGTTACGAAATTCAAAACCTGAGCAGCGAGAAAATTAATAACATGCTGGGCGGAAGCGGCTTCGTTGCGGTAACTGCCTATGATGTTAATTATCTTCTCGCGAAGGATGATGCCGCGACCCCGGTGAATGAAAATCAAACCCAAGGGCATGAGAGCTGGTACGTCTTGCCAAGCAGTACAATTAGCATTGTTGCTGATCCTGCACGGCATCAAAAAAATGGCGATCTGGTGTACTTTCACATCAAGGTATCGAACACCGGACCCAGCGTGGGCGAGGGTGACTTCATCGTCACCCACACGATTTCGCCGGAACTTGCGTATTACTATTTTACCGACATGAACGGAAATCGAACTATCAGTCTTCCGACGGGCTGTCAGTTATCACAGGAACACCAAGTGACCTGCACTCATGCACCGATTCCTCCGAATACATCCGTTCAGATCATCATTCCAACATTGGTAAATGCATCTGCTTTGGTGGATGCCGCGAGTGCGGCATCCGTTCACCCGATTGATTTTCCGGCTAATCCTGAGGAGAGCCAGGCGCAGGTGATTTTGCGTGTCAATGCCCCGGATTTGGCGGTGACCAAGGCCAGTATCCCGATAACTGAAATAGGCAAGAGCGTTGCCTACCAGGTAGTGGTCACTAATAATGGTCAAGTTCAGGCGCCGGGGGGGATGCTTGCCATTACAATTCCCTCCGCCTTTACAATCAACACCCCGCTTGATTCGCGCTGCACTCTTGCTGGAACTGGAAATGCCGAGGTTTCATGCGAACTGGGTAACTTGGCAGGCAAAGCTCAGGCGGTATTGATATTTAATTTGACGGCTACTCAGCTCGGGGAGGCTATCGTAATGGCGGCAGTCACCGCAGCCGGCGACAGCGATGCATCAAATAATGAATCTCACATCACGGCAAAGATTACCAGCCCGGTTCAAGGCAGCGGCGATGCAGATGCCGGAACCGATTCGCCGCCGTCCAAAAAAGGCGGCGGCGGGGTAGTTGATCTGGTGTGGCTGCTGATGTTGCTGTCTATGTGGCTGGTGCGCCCGCGCCTCGCCCGTTATTCCGCGGTTTAAAAGCTCCACTACGCGCTGCCCATGCTGCGTATCGGCGTCGATCTGGGCGGTACCAAAATCGAAATCATCGCGCTTGATCCCAAGGGCGCGGAGCTTTACCGTAATCGTGTGGCCACGCCGCAAGGTGATTATCGCGCTACGCTCAATACCATCGCCGGACTGGTGAATACTGTCGAACAAAAGCTGGCCGCGCGCGGCAGTGTCGGCATCGGCACGCCGGGCGCGATCTCGCAGGCGACAGGCCGGCTTAAAAATTCCAACTCTGTTTGCCTTAACGGGCAGCCTTTGCTCATGGATCTGGAAACCTTATTGGCGCGTCCGGTGCGCATCAGCAACGACGCGAATTGCTTTGCCTTGTCGGAAGCCACCGACGGCGCAGCGGCGGGTGCAGCCGTGGTGTTCGGAGTGATCGTGGGCACTGGGACCGGCGCGGGGATTGTGGTGCATGGACGCGTGCTGGATGGGCCGAATTCGATTGCCGGCGAATGGGGTCACAACCCGCTACCTTGGCCGCGCGCGAACGAGCTTCCGGGTGCCGCATGTTATTGCGGACAACAGGGCTGCATCGAAACCTTTTTGTCCGGCCCCGGCATAGTTCGCGATCATGAGCACGCGACCGGCATGCGTTGCGAGGTGAAAGAGATCGTGGCGCGCGCCGCGCAAGGCGATGCCGCGTGTGACGCGACTCTGCAGCGCTATGAAGATCGCATGGCGCGTGCGCTGGCTCATGTAATCAATATTCTGGATCCGCACATCATCGTCCTGGGCGGCGGGCTCGGCAACATTGCCCGCTTGTATGACCATGTGCCGCGTTTATGGGGAAAATATGTATTTTCAGACCGGGTAGACACGCGCTTGGTCGCGCCGAAATTCGGCGATGCGAGCGGTGTGCGAGGCGCGGCCTGGTTATGGAACGACAGGATGTGATGAGACACGCAGTTGCAACGCGTGAAGTTATTTATCGTCAACCGTTAAAACCAAAATAGTCAGGGGATGAACGAATGCAGCGAACATCTTGCGCGGGTGCGGCGGTAATGACGGCAGTGATGACGATGGGTTGCACAACCATTCCGCCGGCTTTTGTGGGTGATCCGGGCAAACACGGTTTTGTCATTGTTGAAGGCGAGGCGGCGATCACCGTGCATAAAGATAACGCAGCGGGTGTTATCCAAAAAAATGCGCACGGACCGAGTTTACGATTTTCTGCTATCCAGGAAGTAACACTGCAATCCGTTGAACATCCAACTCAGACTGTAAGCGGCCGGAATCAAGCGGGTCTCACATGGTTTTCGGATTTGGAACCTGGCACTTATCGTGTGAAAGATATACGTCTAAATGACGAACGCGGCGATGCATCTTTCAGGCTGCCGCAAGATGCATTGCCCGAACCGATGCTGAGCTTTAGCGTCGGCCCCGGTGAATTACGCTACCTTGGTTATATTGAGATAACGCAGCAGAAACACGAAATTGTGAGCCCGGCCGGAACCTTCGAGCTGACCAACGTATTGCGTTTCAATGTTGTGCACAATCGTGACGAATTACGTGCCTGGGAGCACGTCTACGATTTATATATGCACACGCCCTGGGAAACCTTGCTGTTGAAAAAAATCGAGACGGTGCAAAAACCCAGCAGTAACTAAATTTAACTGCGTCCCGGCATCGAACGCTGATGCGGTGGAATGCGGCGTCGTAGCAGCGCCATGCGCGTATCCCACTCCGCGTGCGGATCAATCGGTTCCAGAAATAATGTTTCCCCGCCGGTTTGCACGGCAAGCGGAAGACCATCGCGATACAACACCCGATTGCCGGTCAATGCCGGCACGCGCGCGCCGGGTGTGATGATGCCAACCAGGTTCAATGGATCGGCGGCACTGATTGACAAGGTCTGGCCCGTCATCGCTTTGCGGCGTATCTCGCGCAACACCCCGATGGCTTCACTCAACGCGTATTGTTCACCGGAAAATCCCGCTACGAACCGGCCGCCGCGCAGCTCACCGCGCGCTTCCATGCGGCGGTACACCATCAGCAAATCACGCCACGGCGGCAGTTCCGATTCGCGTTCCAGTAATTTGCGGAATACCACCCCATAGCGGCGCAGTAACGCGCGCGCAATGTGCTCCAGAGCGCTTGCGTTCCCGGCAGCGGCGCCGTTGGGATTAGGACTGAGGTCTTGCTCCTTCCCCCTGGCAGGGGGAAGGCTGCGACTGCATGGATGCAGGAGGTAGGGCAACGCAGGGAGCGGTTGCCGAGGATGGGGGTCGTTAATATCAGATTGATTCCGGTTAAATGTCAAGTTCCAGCGCCCGGCATCTTCGATATCCGTACTTACGCCACGGCGCGCGCGCCGCCCACCATGCGCGGAGCGGCGCTTGTCTTGCGGTGTAAGCAACGCACGCAACCCGTCGAAGCTGTCCGAATTCACCGCGCCTTGTGCGACCAGTTCGGCGAGCGCTGCTTCCAGTTGTGTGCGCAGCAAACCGCTGGCGCGCAGTAAGTCGTCGAAAAAGCAGGCGCCGCGTTGCGCGAGGAGCTCGACAATTTTTTGCGCGCGCGGCGAAGTATTTAACGTATTTGCCGCCGCGCACTGCATCCACACGCCCACATGTTTACGCGGCAGCAACGCAATCGGCGTCGACTTCACCGGGGCACTGGCCGAGGCCGGAGAGTTCAGGCGGATCCAGACCACGCGCCCGGCAAGGCAAAGCGCATCCAGATCGTCGGGTACATAATCATTGATGCGCGCCGGCAGCACGTCGCTTTCCCATGCACCGGCCGGCGCGTTGTAACCTTCCAGTTGTTCGATCACGCCCGCGAGCGCTTGCGGACCTTCGCCGTGCTGCTCCGGCGTTACCCGCTGCCAATGCAGCAGAAAACGCATGAAATCCTGGGCACTGACGGGTTCGATTTCAGCACGCAGGCGATTGAGCGTGTAGCGGTGAATGCGGGCCAGGAGGCGGCGTTCGCACCACTCGGTCTGGCTGGTTTCAGAAGTGAACTGGCCGCGCATCACGAAACCTTCGGCTTCGAGCGCGAGCAGCGCGAGCTCGATGTCGGATAATGTCACGCCCAGGGACGTCGCCAGTTGCTGCGCCGTGACCGGGCCGAGTCCTTCGATGCGGCCGCGCGTAAGTTCGCGTAGCGCATCGGCGCGTTCCCAGGTGCGCGCGTAGTCGGCGGGCGCCGTAATCAGCGGTTCGAGCTGCGCATCGGGAAACACGGCGAGCAGTTGCGACAGGCGTTCGGCGGCAACTAAAAGCACGCTGTCATTCTGGAGATTTGTCACAGAATCTGATCTCCTCCCCCTGCAAGGGGGAGGGTTAGGGTGGGGGTGAGTACTCGTGCCGCAGACGAGATCATTAATGTCGCGTCTATTTTGATCACCCCCACCCCAGCCCTCCCCCTTGCAGGGGGAGGGGGTGAATGTGGTAACTCTGTTTTGCGTCATGAGCTGCGCGAACAGAGCTTCACCATTAACCACGGCACCCAACTCCAGCGGGGTCATATACCCCAATAACATCAACGCATCATGCAGCTCATCGGAATTTGTCACGCTCGGCCACGCTTCCTCGCGCACGCGTTCAATCGCGGCTTGATCAAGGCGGCCTAAATCCGCCGCCTGTTGCGGATCGATCCAGCGGCGGCTTTGCACGGCGCGGGTGCGGCGTTCTTCCAGCGGTGCATCGTCGAGGAACGCATAGGGGCGCGCACCGAGAATTTCCTGCGCGAACGGCGAGGGTTCGAGTAGATCGCGTGCGACGATTTTGATGTCGCCGCGTTCGATGCCCGCGAGCAGTTTTTCCAGGCCATTGATGTCCATCGCTTCGTGCAGGCAATCGTGGATGGTTTGATTGACCAGCGGATGATCCGGCACCTCGCGCTCGCCCTGAATATTTTCGATGCAGGCGAGCTGGTCCGGAAATACCACGGCGACAAAATCTTCGGCGTCCATGCGTTGCAATTGCGGCGGGAGCTTTTTGCCGCCGCGAAAGCGCGGCACGGCCAGCGCGGTGCTGGCGTTCCAGCGCCAGCGCACTTTGAACATGGGCGCGTCGAGCAAGGCCTGGATCAGCAGCGGGCGCACTGTGGCGGTATGCAGATAGCGCGCGGCTTCTTCAAGCGGAAAGCTGTGCGTGGCGCCCAGCGACAGAACGATGGCATCTTCGGTGGCGGCGGCCTGCAATTCAAAATTGAATTTGCGGCAGAAACGTTTACGCAACGCCAGCCCCCAGGCGCGGTTGATGCGGCTGCCGTAACACGAGTGCACCACCATGTGCATGTCGCCGGCTTCGTCGAAGAAACGCTCCAACACAATAGTGTTGAGACTTGGCACAGCACCGAGAGCGGCCGCCCCGGCGGCGAGGTAGTCGGTGAGTTGTTGGACAGCGGCGGGGGGGAGGGACATCGTAGGGGCGCAATTCATTGCGCCCGCTGCGGGCTCGATGAATCGAGCCCCTACGTTCAGATTCATAGAGGGAGAGTTACCAACAACTTCCTCTCGCAACCGCGCCACCGCCGCCGACAGCTCATCCGTGCGTCCCCACGCTTCGCCCAGCCAGAACGGGATACTGGGCGGCTGGCCGTGCGCATCGGCCACGCGCACCGTGCTCGCCTCGACGCGCAGAATGCGGTACGAGGTATTGCCCAACTGAAATATATCGCCGGACATGCTCTCGATGGCGAAGTCTTCATTGACGGTGCCGACGCGCAAATTAGCGGGTTCCAGCACCACGTCGTAGTCGCCGTTGTCGGGGATGGTGCCGCCGCAGGTGACGGCGGTGAGTTTGGCACCGCGCCGTGCGCGCAGGATTTTATTTACCGCATCGCGATGAATATAGGCGCGATGACGGCCGCGCCGCGTGCTGTAGCCGTCGGCCAGCATGCGCACCACCGCATCGAAGTCGGGGCGTGACAAATTACGGTACGGATCGGCGCAGCGCATGAGTTCATACAACTCGTCTTCGCCGCACTCGCGGCAGGCGGTTTCCGCGACCAGTTGTTGCGCCAGCACATCGAGCGGCTGCTGCGGCAATATCAAACGGTCGAGTTCGCCGCGCCGCACCGCGTCGAGCAGCGCGACGCTTTCCACCAGGTCGTCGCGCGATAATGGAAACAAGCGGCCCTTGGGCGTGCCGTTGACCGCATGGCCGGCGCGGCCGACGCGCTGCAAAAAAGTCGCGATCGAGCGCGGCGAACCGAGCTGGCACACCAGCTCCACGTCGCCGATGTCGATACCCAGTTCCAGCGACGCGGTCGCGACCAGCGCGCGCAATTGTCCGGCCTTCAGGCGTTGTTCCGCATGCAGCCGATGCTCACGCGACAGGCTGCCGTGATGTGAAGTCACGAACTGCTCCCCAAGACGTTCGCTGAGCGCGCGCGCCACGCGTTCGGCGGCGCGCCGCTGGTTGACGAACACCAGCGTGGTGCGGTGCTGCAAAATCAGTTCGGTGAGGCGGTCGTACACCTCGCTCCACACTTCGCCCGACATCACCGCCTCCAATGGCGAGAGCGGCAGTTCCAGCGCCAGATCGCGCGGGCGCACATGTCCGGCGTCGACGATGGTGCAGGGCGCGCCGCCGCTCAGAAAGCGTGCAATGTCCTCAATCGGTTTCTGCGTAGCGGACAAGCCGATGCGCTGTAACGGTTGCCCGGTCAACGCGCCCAGGCGTTCCAGCGACAGCGCCAGATGCGCACCGCGCTTGCTGTTGGCCAGCGCATGAATTTCATCGACGATCACGGTGCGCACATTGCGTAACATGCGCCGTCCGCTGTCGCTGGTGAGCAGGATGTACACCGACTCGGGCGTGGTGACGAGAATGTGCGGCGGATTGCGTCGCATTGCATCGCGTTCGCCTTGCGGCGTGTCGCCGCTGCGCACCATCGCGCGTATCGTGGTGCCCGGCAGGCCGTGCGAGAATGCGTCTTCCTGGATCTGCGTCAGCGGGGTTTCGAGATTGCGTTGAATGTCGTTCGACAAGGCCTTGAGCGGCGAGATGTACAACACTTCGGTTTCGTTGCGTAATTGTCCTGCACCGGCACGTTGTACCAGCGTGTTGATGGCGCACAAAAACGCCGCCAGCGTTTTACCCGAGCCGGTGGGCGCCGCCACCAAGGTATGCGTGCCGCCGCGAATCGCCGCCCAGGCCTGCATCTGCGCGGAAGTGGGCGCCGTAAAACTGCGGCTGAACCAGTCGCGAACCGCGGGATGGAAATGTGTCAGTGGCATGGCGCGTTACTTCGATGCGGGTGGCCTGAACATATAAATACGCTGTTTTTCCAGCAAAAGGTAGCGTTCCTTAAGCACCTCGGCGCTCGGAAAATAAAGCGCGGTCACGGCTTGCGGGGAGGGCGTACCGGCCAGCATTTCCTTTTCATAGCCCGCAAAGGCATGGGCACGCTGTACCGCAAATTGCCCGACCATGACCTGCTGACCCAGGTAAGCGAGCGCCATGGCCAGCGTGGCTTGCATCACCCGCGTGCGGCCACGCGTGCCGCTCATCCAGCGCTCGAAGGTGGGTAGGTAGAGCACGAATAAAGCAACGAAACTGATCAACAGGAAAATGCTGTAGCGGTGAGCGGGTAATAAATCCAGCCGGTGGCGGCCGGCTGCAATCATTACCGCCGTGGTCAAAGAAAATGTCAACATCGCCAGCGCAATGAGCGCGGCCCGTGAATGCGTGCGCGGCGCGAACAGTCCTTTCAGACTAAAAATACTAAGCGACAAGACCGCCACACCCAACCCCATCGCAGGCCAATACAGCGGCCTGAGTTCGACCCACGGCATGCCATGGTATTCGAACAGATACTTCGCGATGTGGGCGAGGTCGCCTAAACCGCCGATGGACGCTTCGATTTCGCTAGAGAAAGGGTAGTGGTAGCTAAAGCCTGTGATGGCCACTATTCCCAGCGCGGTCACCGCAATAACATAACCGCGGCCAAGACGCAGTGCCCATGCCATCCATATCAAGATCGGCCAGACCATCAATCCGTTCAGTGAAGTCAAGCTCGCGCACCCTGCGGCGGCGAGGGCCAGCAAAAAATACGTATTACGTCCCAGGCGTTTGTTACCCGTATCCGCTCCGGAACGCGCCAATAACACACACGCCAGAAATACAAAAACACCCACCAGCACGTGCTGGCTGTTCACCGGATAAGCAAAGCTCGCGT